>JBBRJL010000096.1:0-8000 GCA_038219375.1 Chitinophagales bacterium
GCGCTCCAGGCAGCAAAGGTTGGTCAGAAATCAGTATTGTGCCAGGAATTCAAGGTAAGTTTGGTTTGTTCTTTTCCCTTGGAGCCTTTGAAGAGTATGCTAGATCCTTAGAGATCGGTATCATGGGAGATTTATTTATCCGCAAGATTCCTATCATGGTGGAGACTGAAGCTATCAGTAGTAAACCATATTTTATAAACTTTTACGCCACTCTTGAGTTTGGTAAGAGGACAAATTAATTCACAAAAAATTTATATATAGTGGTCGAACTTCCCGTAGTAGCAGCAATGCCAACTGAAGAGAAAAGGAAAAAACCTGATTGGTTAAGGGTAAAACTTCCCATAGGTGAGGATTATCGAAGAGTGCGAAATTTAGTAGACGAATACAAGCTACATACTATCTGCCAAAGCGGAAATTGCCCCAACATGGGTGAATGCTGGGGAGCAGGTACGGCTACATTTATGATTCTGGGTAATGTTTGTACAAGAAGTTGTTCTTTTTGTGCAGTGAAAACAGGGAGACCTAATGAATATGATGAGGATGAGCCACGCCGAGTAGCTGAGGCTATATTTCTCATGCAAGTCAAACATGCAGTCATCACTTCTGTCAATAGGGACGAACTCAAGGATAGAGGTGCTGAAGTATGGTATCAGACGGTAATGAAAATTAAGGAAGCATCTCCGCATACAACTATCGAGACCCTTATTCCTGATGTGAAAGCTACTTGGGAAGCGCTCGAGAGGATGATCAGTGCAGGGCAAGAAGTTGTTTCACACAATATGGAAACCGTAGAGAGCCTATACCGTAAAGTGAGACCACAAGCAAAGTATGAACGTTCTCTTGAGCAGATTAAACGTACTAAAGAATACGGTAAACGCACCAAGTCTGGCATCATGGTTGGTTTGGGTGAGACTCAAGAAGAAGTCCTAAAGATAATGGATGACTTGGCTGCACACGGGTGTGATGTACTCACGATAGGTCAATATCTTCAGCCAACTAAAATGCATATTGATGTAGCCGAATTTGTGCACCCAGACATATTTGCTTTTTATCAAGTAGAAGGAATGAAACGTGGGTTCAGCTTTGTAGAGAGTGGTCCTTTGGTAAGGAGTAGCTATCATGCAGAGCGCCATCTTTAAAGAAAATAAAAATATTTTAAAAAAAGTGGTCAAATTTATTGTGCAATTTACATAAGTGTTATACATTTGCATCGCATTTGATAAAAAACAAAAGAGCAAACTCAAACTCAATCTCAAATGTCTCCTTAGCTCAGCCGGTTAGAGCGCCGGACTGTTAATCCGTAGGTCCTAGGTTCAAGTCCTAGAGGGGACGCAAAAGCCTGATCAGAAATGATTGGGCTTTTTTAATTTTAATTCAATTAGCTTTATAATATTTGTATTTTACAAACCTTTTAGTGAAAGTATGACGTCTATACACTAGAATTGTTAATAAATACAGATAGAAATGAAAACCTTAATGAAATCCTTACTTTTGCTTTTATTATTGAGCTTCTTATGCTTCTCTTGTGGTAAGGACGAAGAATGTCAAGATGCCGACTTCATAGAATTTGGTCAATATTATGGCTATTGTGCAGGAGAAAGATGTATAGAAATATATAAGTTGGATGCATCTCAGCTATACGAAGATACTAGCGATATCTATCCATCAGCAACTTTGAATGACAATAAGAAATTTATATTATTACCTTCCCAAAAATTTGACCTTGCTAAGGGTCTAATAAATAGCTTCCCTCTTGGTCTACTTAGCGAAACAAAGGTTACATTTGGTATTCCTGATGCTTATGATCAGGGAGGACTATACCTCAGGTATAAATCTGAACAAACTGATCGATTATGGTTGTTTGATAATGACTTGACTCAAGTTCCTGAATATACACATAATTATCTCGATGAGGTAAAAAGGATAAAGGAGTTACTTCAATAGATAAATTAGATCGAATAAAAAGTCACCATACTCACTTCACTAGATCAGCAGTCATTTTACGGATGCGGTCTTCGAGTTTTTCGGAAGTAAGTTTTTCTCTCAATCGGTCTACTATGATAGGAAATGAAAATGGGGTAGCTTTTGATGGCTTACTTATCATGATATGACTTGCTGTTATTTTTTTGAGACATTGTCTCATTCTGTTTTCTTCTAGTTGGAAAGTCATCACTTCTTCATACGTCTGGAGATACAATAGATTGTCAGGTTCATACTCTCTGAATACATCAAATATCAATTGAGAAGATGCCTGGAGGTGTCTTTCTTTTTTTTGCTTTCCCGGATATCCTGTAAATATCAATCCAGAAATTTTGGCAATATCCCTGAATTTTCTCCTCGCCATTTCCACATTATTGATACTCGACTGTATGTCCGATGCCAAATGGTCCGAACTAAACAGTGCTTTTGTAATCACATTATCTACATCAATTGCTTGATCTGAAAGAAGTTCAAAACCAAAGTCATTCATAGCTATCGAAAAAGATATCGGCATCATCATGGAGATTCTTTTAGCTATAAGAGCGCCCATACCTTCATGCACATTCCTACCTTCGAATGGGTACATCAGAAGATGATAACCTTCTTTACTTTGAAAATATTCTACCAAAAACTCATCACGTTTGGGTATTAGTGACCTGCTTTGTTGTTTATCAAAGATGGGCTTCAGAGCAGATATTTCTTTGTCTTCGACGATTCCTTCTGTATACCTATATATTTTTTCCTGAAGTACTTTGGATAATTGCGAACTCCAAGGCATTCTACCTCCCATATAAGAAGGAATTTTGCCCGAAGTAGCTTTGCTTAGTTTTACCTGAGCTACCATTTCTTTTATACGAATGAATTCTAGAGCTCTACCGGCAAACCAAAATACGTCTCCAGGACTCAGTTGAGATACAAACCATTCTTCAATAGCTCCTAGTCTTGTACCTTTGAGTAGCTTGATCTGTATCATTTGGTCTGACACTATGGTACCGATAGACAACTTGTGTTTAAGTATTTTCTTTTTGTCAGCAACGATGTACCGGCCATCATCTGTTTTTTCTATTTTTTTGTACTCATCATATGCTTGCAGTGAGTCGCTACCCATCAATAGAAAATTTAGGACTTTGCGCCACTCTTGATCAGAAATGGAAGCATAACAGAAAGTATTTTTTACTTCTGCTAGAATCTTGGCAGGATAAAATCCTTCTGATACAGCCAGTGTCATTAGATATTGTACTAAGACATCAAAACTCCTGATGTAAGGGATTCTCTCTTCTAGTTCGTTCTGATCAATGGCCATCCGAAGGCCTGCGGCTTCTATGAGTTCTAGTGCGTGTGTGGGTACAAAATATATCTGACTTTTTGCTCCTGGCTGATGTCCGCTCCTTCCTGCTCTCTGTACAAATCTGGAAACACCCTTCGGACTACCTATCTGTATAATAGTATCTACAGGTCTGAAATCTACACCAAGGTCTAGACTTGATGTACACACTACTGCCAATATTTTGCCTTCATATAGTGCTTCTTCCACCCAATCTCTTATCTCTTTGCTGATAGAACCATGATGCATAGCTATCTGACCAGAGAGGTCTGGATCAATTTCTAGCAATTTTTGGTACCAAATTTCGCATTGTGCTCTTGTATTCGTAAAAATAAGGCTTGTTTTGCTCCTTTTGATTATTTCTATGACTTTGTCCGCCAGTTTTAGGCCGAGATGACCTGCCCAAGGAAACTCTTCAATGACATCTGGAAAAACTGAGTGAAGCTGAATATCTTTTTTTACATCAGCCCGTACGAGTACTCGTTCTGATGATTGAACAGGATACAAGAGTACATCTATGGCTTCTTCCATATTACCTATAGTGGCAGATATTCCCCAGATTTTTAGGTTTGGAATCATACCCCTGAGCCTTGAGATCGCTAGTTCTGTCTGCACACCACGTTTTGAACCAATGAGTTCGTGCCATTCGTCAATGACAATGATATTTAGTGTTTTGAAAAAGTCGGGATATCCTTTTGTTGCCAACAAAACATGGATGCTTTCTGGCGTGGTGATGATGACTCCAGGTGGTTTTTTGAGCTGTGATTGTCTTTCTTTTGTCGTGGAGTCTCCTGTACGAATTTCTATCTGCCATTTGATGCCCAAAGCATCCGTTGCGCGTTGGCATGACATTTGTATTTCCTTTGCTAATGCTCGGATAGGAGAGACCCAAATCATCTGCAAACCATGATGAGATTTGGTTTTGTGGTCAGGATTTTTGATCATGAAATCTAGCAGAATACCGATGAAAAGAGAATATGTTTTGCCACTTCCTGTGGGCGCATTTACAAGTCCACTCTTATTATTTAAGATATGAGTCCAAGTCTCTTTTTGAAATGGCATGGGTTTCCATCCTTGGGTATGAAACCAATTTTCTACTAACTCCCACGACTTTTGCTGGTTCTCCATGATCGATTTGTCAATTTATCATACAAAAGTAATGGATTATTGTTCTTTTTATTGGATAATATTGGGGTGTAGATTCAATATTAGGTTACCTGGCCTATCTAATCATTCTACTCCACGCTAATCTTGTGAGGATCAAAAAGACAATAAAAATAAGCACAAACTGGTAGAAAGGCAAATATGTAAATATGAAGATGTGTGTCTTTTCTAGTATCCACATCATGCATATCAATACCGTGATGACAAAAACTAGACTACTTATCTTGTCAAATCCGGGGACATCATTAAGGCTTACATTTCTTCTAATCATCCAAATAGTTAGTAGCATACATAATACTGGGAGTATCTGAGTGAATAGATTGGTCTCCATAACAGGTTGTCTCTCAAATAGAAACATATAAATATTGAGCGTTATCGCAAAGATCCCTGGTATGCAGGCTAGATACACAAGTACCGTGTAAAGATATTTCCAAGGAGATAGGTGGCCTTCGCCTTTTCCAAATATGGTTGCCAAAAATGCTGTAAATGGTAACGCAAAAAAGTAGAATAATACTATTGATGGCTGAATTGAAACTACTTCAAAAAACTGGCCTAACGTCATGATTTATATCTTTAGAAGAGTAAAAGTAATTTATTTTATGAATAAAAAAAAACACCATCTACTATTTGTAAAAGGTGCTTTATTTTATGATGATATACGATGGTACTTTTATTTTATCTCTCCGTCCACTTCTATTCTATTTTTTCTGTTAGCAAGTTCCCAGATGACATGGAAAATATGTTTGCCACGGCTAGCCATTATATCAAAATTTATTTTTTCCACATCATCGGTTGTTCTGTGATAATCTTCGTGGGTACCATTAAAGAAAAAGATGGAAGGAATACCATTTTTTGCGAAATTATAATGGTCTGATCTATAATAGTAGTTATTAGGATCTTTTTCTGAATTGTAGGTATAGTCAAGGGTAAGTTGTGAATATTTCTGATTAACTTCTTCATTTATACGATGCAGGTCACTGCTGAGTCTGTCTGAACCTATCACATACACATAGTTTGGGTTGTTTTTGTAAGCGTCATCTATTCTTCCCACCATGTCTATATTGACATTAGCAACCGTTTGGGTAAGTGGAAATATTGGATTTTGTGAGTAATACAGCGAGCCAAGAAGTCCTTTTTCTTCGCCACAGAACCAAACAAATGCTACGCTCCTATCTGGATTATTGCCTTCTATAGTAGATTGCATTACAGCTTGTGCTAATTCCATTACTGAGGAAGTGCCCGATCCATTATCATCAGCACCGTTGAATACTTCATCACCTCTTTTACCCAAGTGGTCATAGTGAGCGGACACGATGATTACTTCATCTTTTTTTGATTTTCCTTCGACGTATGCTACGATATTATTTCCTTCTAATACTGTAGTTTCTTTTACCAATTTTACAGAAAGAATTGTATTGAGTACCACAACTTCAGGTTTCCCTTTTGCCAATTTTTTACGTGACTTTAATACTTTTTTTTCATTTGTACCTATGATGGATTTTGCGATCGTAGAAGATATATGAATATGGTTCACATATTCTATCGGAGCCAAAGTGGTATTGCCAAGTTCAAGATAATTGCCCAATAGCTTTCTTCTGTTTTCTTCCAAAAGTTTTTTGACATCATTTTCTATTATTAATACCAACTTTACACCTTTTTCTTTAGCTGTTTTTAGCTTTTGTGCTAAGTCTTTATCACTCCACGATGATGGCATATTACTACCTGAAATGTAAGAAATACTATCTTTATCAATAGGTTCACCACGGTTTATCATGATAACTTTGCCCTTTATATCTATGTTTTTATAATCGCTGTATTTGGCATCATCAATTCCATAACCCAAAAAAATAACTTCATCTTCAGATAAAGATGGTAAAGAATTATTTTTATCTGGAAAAGCCAAGAAGTCCCACAAATGTCTGTATTTCTCATTATTGACAGCTACCTCGAGTGTTGACCATTTAGAATAAGTAAATGCTACGGGTTGCAGATATGAAGATGTTCCAGGTATGGTCTTCATTCCTAGATTGCGCAAAAACTTTGTGATATAGTCTGCTGCCATGTCTATGCCAGGTTGTCCTGTTTCTCTACCTTCCAATGAGTCAGAGGCTAAGATGGTAAGGTGATTTCTCAAGTCCTCTGCTTTGATACTGTTGGCATATCTTACCGAAGGAAGATTTGGATCATTGATGATGGCTTTGGTTGTGTCTGGTTTATTTACGCTGCTTATGTATTGAGCATTCGAGCGTAAAGACAAAAATACTACTATAACTACAAGACTATATCTGTACATATTTTAATAATTATTTACTTGAGAGAGTATTGGTCAACAAGGGATTTTATTTATCCTTATTTGATGTCTCCCACCTTCAAAACTACTTTCCAAAAACATTTTAACCATATTTTGTGCCATTCTTTTGCTAACAAATCTAGATGGGACACACATTATATTCGCATTATTATGTTGACGAGCAAGGGCCGCAAGCTCAGTCGTCCAGCACAGTGCTGCTCTGATATGGCTATGTTTATTGGCTGTCATGCAAACGCCATTACCACTGCCACAAACTAATATTCCGAAGTCTGCAACTTTGGTCTCCAAAGCATCAGCAACGGGATGTGCAAAATCTGCATAATCGGCTGAATCTGGACTAAAAGTACCTTTATTAAGTACCGAATGTCCTGATTTAGTCAGATACTTTATGATCAATTCTTTATACTCAAATCCTGCGTGGTCTGAACCTATGGCAATGGTCATGGCTATCAGTTATTTTTGTAATGTTGGTGAATTCATCAAAGATGATAATAAATCAGACATTTCTTTTTCGAAAGCTGGGTCTTCCACTTTTTTAGAAGTCTCTATGACGTCTTGGACCGAGCTAAGTCTGTATTGGTAGTCTCTTTCGAAACTATCAAAAACGTCCTTATCTGTCTGTGATTCATAAAATTCAATATATTGTTTTGTTTCTTCAGCCAAAATTTTAAGATGTTTTTTGGCAGACTCAAAATCTTTTGCATTGACCAATACATTGATAAAAGGCATGATACCAGCATCATATGGAAAATTCATGTGTGGGAAACCTTCAAAGTATTTATTGGCCATTTCGGCAGCTTTGGTCTTGTCTCCTCTTCTGTCAAACTCTAATGCCGCTCTAAGGATAACAAGCTTCATTGCTTGGACCTCAGCCATATAACTACGGTCAACAAATAATTTCTTTTTGTCAAAATTACCCCATTTCCATTCGGTCATGATAATGTTATATGTTTTGTCAGCATCGATATCACCGTATCCATATATACTTGGCAATTGTGATCTATTCCTGACATTGGTAGGCGACACCCTTAGGCCTAGACCTTCCATTTCAACATAATTATTTAGACCTAGTAATTTGCTAGGCTGACATGTGATGGCAAAATATATTGGTCTTTCGTAAAAGTTAGATGCTATTAAGTCCATGATCGCAAGGTCGTCTTTGGTAAAAGAGGAAGCTTCAGCAGGGAAAGTAATATTGATTTTATCTACCCATTCTGAAGA
>JBBRJL010000097.1:0-7979 GCA_038219375.1 Chitinophagales bacterium
CCACCTGAATTTGTTACAGTAAACTGGTAATTTATTTGATCTCCCGCGTTATATATTCCCAATGGAATGTTGTCTTGATAAGTACCTGATTTTACAAGGTCAATAGAAGGGTTTGCACCTGCTATAATTACTCTATAATCTTCTACTTCACCATAAGAAACAAATCCGGTTGCTCCTGCTGACTCACCAAATCTAAATCTTGCAAATGTAGATCCAATTATTGCGTCAACTGGTATGACAACACTGAGAAAGATAGTATCAGAAGCGAATGATAGCACGTTATCAGCTATTTTTTCTCCCGCGTCATTAAAGTCACCATCACCATTCCAATCTATCCACGCGTTCAAAAATCCAAAACCACCTAATACGGTCGTTATAACGGGAATATTTACAGTAGTACCCTGTATCATTGTTGGGAACACTACCCCATCCTCATCATCAATACCCATATTGTCATCGCCATTGCCTAAGGCCGAACTAAGAAACGCATTATCATGATCAATCGTATCACCCAACATGACAAAGTTTTCGTAATTACCATCCATATCCCTAAATAGATTAATGTCAGCACTCGCTGAACCATAACTGAGCGGGGAGTCACCAAAGTCAGTGGCCCTTACAAATGTATAAGAACTTACCACATCATCGTCTTCGGAGTTTATACCATTTGCATAGTTGGGTGGTATCATTGTGGCTATAAATCCATTATTCGCATTTTCTAAATTGGTATTTTCAGTGACCTTGTATGACACAGAAATACTCCTAAGCGTTTCTGCAGGAAAAGATTGGTTTTGAATACCTGTAAATCTTTTTAAGGATGGATTGTAAGTCCAATTAAAATAAATTATTCCTGTCCCACTTAAAGCTAATAATGGATTAGCATTATTTGGCAAGCCACTAGACAATGTTATTAATAATTCAATTTCATCCCCAACTACCAAAGGCAGCACATTACTACCAGTATTCCCAAAGTTGAATGCTCCCGTTCCTGTTCCATTAAATTCTAATGGTAACAGCGGTGCAGGACTTATTATACCCTGGTTAAGGTAAGGGTTCCAGCTTTCATTTTGCGCTTTAGCAAAATTTAAAACCAACAACAAGAAACATAATAATGATAACCTAACCATCTTTTTAAAAATTTTAAATCTAGAAAAAAGCCAATTCCCTTACATCTACTTCAAATGAACCATGATTGTATGTCGTTTTGTTTTAATTATTACATTAAATACAATCAGAGTATCAATATTACATAATTATTACTCTATAAAATAATCTATTTTTTAAGCATTTAGGTGGTTGTTTACTCTTATCCCTCCATCACTTCTTGAAAGAATTTGTGGTGTAAAAATGTAAATGTAATTTGTAACCCCTAAGTAGAGCAAATTACATTTAGGCCAACTTGAAAAAGAGCAAAATATTAATCTCTGCCCTTCTAAATGACATAAAATCAAAAAACATTTACTCTAACATCCCTATTTTGGTACTTATTCCCAAACAACTTTATACTACCTAAAATGATGTACAAAACTGGTGAGTTTATATAAGGTGGACACCATAATAATTGGGTAACCCTATTTAGAGATGTATTTTTATGAAAATTAAAAGAATTTTTAAAGTTTAGAACAAAGGAATATCTATAAAAAATATGAAAAACTGAATTCTTCATTCGTAATGTAGTAGCTTGATAACCTTGTAATATCGCACCCAAAATAGCCAAAATGATAAATAACCATAAGTCATTTATAAATAATTGGGGAAATTGACATACTACAACGAAATGCCTCATAAATACATTTTGTACAAAGATTATATTTCCTAACATCAGGACCTATACTTCTTAACCAGAATTTTTGATTACATAAAATAAACATAAATTCATATTAAAAAAAACAAAATAAAAACTTATATCCTACCAAAAAACATTTAAACATATATAATATAAGACTTTACATGTGCAAAGATATTACAATTTATATAATTAACCTAAACCAAAGGAAATAAAATTATAGATATGATCTACACCGAAATTAAAATATTTTACAATCACCATTTTACACTCCTTACTAATAATGGAAAAAATCGATTATCAAAAAAATAGGACCAAATATCTTTTAGGTATAGTTTAACAAGTATTTTTCTGATACACCTAAAACGAATCTTAATTATGCAGAAATACCCAAAATCCCAAACCCTAATATTTAGGCTATGCCTAATTGGGTATTGAAAGTATATAAATTGTTGTAAATTAGCGTCATGAGTTATGTAGCATAATTTAGAATCGGTTGTACTACTATATTTAATGGTAAAATTAAGTTTAGGAAGTTTACAGTACTCTTCTTCAATCGCCAAAATATCAATTATTTGCTTGACTTGATGACTTTAATTCAAAATTTAGTCCACTCCGAAAACACCAATTGTTTGATAACCAGCTGTTTTTTACCCTTTACCCTGCCCCTGCCGACGACCCCCGGCGACCCCCAAGCCCCTGAAGGGGTGAACACCTGAAGGGGTGGACACCCAAAAGGGTGACTGCCTGAAGTGGTGATTCACTAAATGGGTAAATCCTGAAGGGAAATACCCCTGCCCACAAATGTTAATATATTGATTATCAATATATTACAAGTCTTTATCTTTTAACTTAAGTGTTAAATTTATTTTTCGGAGTGGGTTCAAAATTGTAAACATATAAGAGGGTTAGCGGTAAAGAAAGGTAATATTTGCTGCTCGTTACCCTCATTCCCTTCACGCTAAGCGTGAGACGATCCGAACTTAAATTACCGAAATTAACTTCCCATTAAATTGGTAGTAGTGCCAAATAGAAATAAACCTTATTATAGTCAAGACTTTTTGAGGCGAGATAAAGTCTCCGGACTCATCCTAAGATAGTTTGCAATATATCGATTTGGTACTTCTTGGAACAGTTTTGGACTACGTTTCAATACTCTATTGTATCTTTCTTTTGGTGAATTTGTAAGAATGTCCACTTCCCTTTCCATTTGTTGAAGCACTAAATTTTCTAGTATCTTTGTCCATAAAGTTCTGTTGATGTCTTGGCTTAAAAAATTTTCCAATTGCTGTTTAGTAATCACTTTGACAGTAGTCTTTTTGATAGCTTGTATATAAAAGTCAGATGGCTCACCTGTCAAATAAGAATCTAACGACACAATAATATTCCCTTGATACCCAATTCTAATGATTTGTTCTTCACAGTCGTCCAGGACAAATACGCTCAAACTACCACTCTCTACACAGTAGATATTGGTATCAATACTTCCTTTTACCTTTAAGAATTCATTGCGTTCTAGGGTTATGGTCTTATCTGAAAGTGCTACTATTTCTTGCATGTTAATAATATGTTGTCGAGTGTGATACTTCTGAGCTTAATATTTATTTATAATAGCGAATCTCTTTCTACAACGCATCTTCAATTGAATTGTAGATATTACCAACTTTACTTTATTGGATAGCCAAATTATATTTTTGATTAGACAAGACATTATTTTTGTAATTCTCATTTTGTGAATTATCTAATATGGCATTCAATTTTGGTGAATCCCTTCTTACTTTTATTTATATTTTGCTTTTGGGGGTGATATGATAGATATATAAACCTAAGAAAATTTAAAACGTTCTATTTAATAATCAAGTTCAATATAAACGCATTAAATTAGATCAAAAATTACCTCAAATATAAATGGTCGATGCATTCTAAAACACATCGACCATATCCATTTACTTATCTATCACAATAATTAGTCCCGATTAAGCATAGACAATAATCTCAAAAACTCGATATACAACCATACTAAGGTCACCATCAAGCTAAGGCCACAGAACCATTCCATATACTTAGGAGCTCGTGCTTGTTGTGCTTTTTCAAAATTATCGAAGTCCAGCAATAGATTTAATGCAGCAACGGCGATGATTACCAAACTGATGCCAATACCGATCATGCCTCCTTGATGCAAATAAGGCATATTCCAGCCAAACATACTTCCTACAAAACTGGCTAAATAGACCAAAAATATTGCGCCTGTAGCCATCATTACACCTGCCCTAAACTTCTCAGTAACTTTGATCAATCCTGATCTGTAAAGCAACAACATCGAGATCAATGTAGCAAAAGTAAGACTCACCGCTTGCAAAATGATACCATCCATCTGAGCGGCATACATCGCCGAAATCGTCCCAAGAGCCAACCCTTCAAATCCAGCGTAAACTGGAGCTGCAATTGCGGAAGTATGTGGCTTGAAACTGGCTACCAAAACAGCAATCAGACCTCCTACAATACCTACTATCAGTAGAAACATAGAAGGCATCATAAAACTGGCAGCACTTGTCGCTAGCAAAATTACAAACAATATAGCTGTCTTATTGACAGCTCCTGAGACAGACATGACATCATGCGCACCATCGTGAGACAAAGCACCTGACTGACCTAGCTTCTGAAGTTTTCCTTCATTAAGCACTGGATTTCTTGATTCGAAAAAAGATTTTGACATGTTGTTTTAATTTATAAATATTAGAAAATATTAACAAAAAAATTAATTAATTGCGCATAAAACGCCTTCGAAAAAATAGGTTTAAAGAACATTCTAAAGCTAATCTACCACAAGATATTAATTTTCCATAATTCCAAATAAAAATTAACGATTTTGACTCATAAAATATATACCTAACAGAATTTGTACAAAAACCAATAATGGAATACCAAGGGCAAACTTAGCTTTTGCAGCTTTATGGTATAAGGGAGATTTCATCCCGAGCCAAATACCTCCGCTGCCACCAAATATAGCTATTAAAAACAATGAATTCTCTGATAAACGCCTATTCTTTTTTATTGCAGCGCCTTTATCATACCACATCATTAGATATGACACTACATTAATTACTAATAAGATATAAATAAATAGATGCGGCATAAATCCTTTGGCTCACCGTTTTTATATGCCATCAAGATCAACACAATAGCATGTATCAAGGTTGCAGAAATTAGTTAAAACGAATATAATCGTGGCCTTTCGTGATCAATATTTATCCATTTTTAAAAATATTCTTCATTAAACTAGAATTATTGTTTCAATTATTCTAAATTTGTATTCTTTGGGTAAAAGGATCAATTAATAGTAGCTATGCCGGTAGGAGTCGCCATAAATCAGGATGAGTTAAAAGCAGTAAGGGTTAAGTTTGATGAAATACTCAATCTGATGGAAAATAGGTTGCAGAATGAAGACAAAGCAGACCTTGAGAAAGCCTATGAGCTCTCTGTAGATGCCCATAAGTATCAACGACGAAAGTCAGGAGAACCATATATTTTCCACCCGATCGAAGTAGCTAGAATTTGTTTTGTAGAGATAGGACTCGGTCCCACAGCAGTCATATGTGCGCTACTCCATGATGTGGTGGAAGATACAACAGTGACATTGCCAGAGATACAGCAGATGTTCGGACCGAAAGTTGCTATCATTGTGGACGGACTTACAAAACTTGATGGTACTTATAATATTGATGCCAATGACAGTCCGCAAGCAGAAAACTTCAAAAAAGTACTGAGCACACTTGTAGTAGACGTAAGGGTAGTACTCATAAAGATGGCGGATAGGCTCCATAATTTACGGACTATTGATGCACAACCAAAACACAAACAACTCAAAATAGCAGCTGAGACAGACTTCATCTATACACCTCTAGCGCATAGGTTGGGTCTTTATAATATTAAAACAGAATTTCAGGATATTTGTCTCAAAATCACTGAACCAGAAGTGTATCAGGAACTTTATAACAAACTCAGTGAATCGGACCAAGCTAGAAATGAATACATTGAGCAGTTTATCAATCCTCTCAAAGAAGAAATATCTCATCTTAATGTTCCATTCAGGGTCTTAGGTCGTTGCAAAGCCATTTCATCGATTTACATCAAAATCAAACAAAGCAAGGTAAATTTTGAAGAAATATATGATATTTTTGCTGTAAGGATTATCTTGGACGTACCTGTAGATAAAGAAAAAAGTTTCTGTTGGCAAATATATTCCATCATAACTGACGTGTACAAACCCATTCCAGAAAGGCTCAAAGACTGGATCACGACGCCTAAAGGAAATGGATATGAGTCATTGCATACTACGGTCATCGGGCCCAAAGGAAAGTACGTAGAAGTTCAAATCCGAACGGAAAGAATGGACGAGATCGCCGAAAAAGGATTTGCAGCGCACTGGAAATATAAGGGTATCAAAAAACACGAAAATGTCTATGACAATTGGCTTGACAATATTAGAGAAATCTTAGATACAAAACACGCCAATGCCCTTGAATTTATCAATGACTTTAAGACCAATCTATTTAGTGAAGAAGTATATGTGTTTACACCCAAAGGAGATATGCGTATCATACCGAAAGGAGCGACTGCGCTAGACTTTGCTTTCGAGATTCATACAGACATTGGATATCATGCCACAGCCATTAAGGTCAACAACAAGCTCGTGCCTATGGGATACAAGCTCAATAATGGTGATCAAATAACTGTAGTAACCAATAAAAACCAAAAACCCAACGAAGATTGGCTCAAAATGGTTGTGACTGGAAAAGCTAGGTCGAAGATCAGATCAGCCATGAAGGAAGAACGAAGAAAAGTAGGCGAATACGGCAAAGAAGCACTAGAACGTAAACTCAAAAATCTCAAAATAGATCTAGAAGAAAATGTAGACACCATCTCCAAACAATTGGGATTCAAGTCTAGGATCGACTTATATTATGCCTTGTCAGTGGAAGATGTCAAAATATCAGACATCAAAAACTACACCATAGAAAACGGTAAAATCGTCTTCAAAAAAGAAGAAGATGACGAACCAAACAAAGATACTCCCATCGCTGAAGAGCTTAAAAAAATACAGCGTCCTGCCAAAGCCAATAGGTCAAATATTCTAGTCAATGGTGAGCCAGCAGATATGTATCAATATTCACTAGCGGCTTGCTGCAATCCAGTACAAGGAGACGATATCTTTGCTTATCTTACAGCAAATGCGGGTCTTAAGATACATAGGACATCTTGTAGTAATGCCGTTCAGATATTGGCTAATTATGGATATCGAGTACTCAAAGCAGATTGGGAAGATAGTGTCAACTCAAATTTTGTGGTTGAACTCTTGGTGACAGGTATCGATTCGGGGCCTGGTGTCATCCAATCATTGACCAACGAACTGTCCAACAAACTTGGGATCAACATCAAATCATTCAGTATAGAAGGTAAAGAGGGCTACTTCGAAGGTAGGATCGGAATAGTAGTTTTGAACAAAGACCAGTTAAATATCGTTGTACAAACACTCGAAAAGCTGGAAGGCATCTCTTCAGTAGTGAGAACAGATAGAACATTCAAATGATATTAATATTATGACGAACGCACCCGAAAAATTGGAACAAATCGTTACAGAAGTAAAAACTATATTTTCAGCTCACCTCGAGAAACATAGCCTCAGAAAGACACCTGAAAGGTATGCCATCCTCGAAGAAATATATCGTAGAACGGACCACTTTGATGCAGAGGCGCTTTATATCCACATGAAAAACCAAAATTATCGTGTGAGTCGAGCGACCGTTTATAATACGCTAGAATTATTAGTAAGTTGCGACCTTATAACTAAGCATCAATTTGGCAAAAACCTGGCTCAATACGAAAAATCATATGGATTCAAGCAACATGATCATCTCATATGTGTATATTGTGGCGATGTCTTGGAATTTTGCGACCCAAGAATCCAACAGATCAAATCAATGATGGGCGATATATTAGAATTTGAGATTATGCACCATTCACTCAATCTTTATGGCAAGTGCTTGAAAGTAAATTGTGAAAATAAGAAGAGGTAGAAGGATATAGAAAAATTGAATAACCTTACCTCTCCAATCGAAATTTGTCCATTGGAATCTCCGTTTTCTCTTTTTGGACAATCTGCTTCACCAGATATCCTGTAGCTGCTGCAAGT
>JBBRJL010000098.1:0-7900 GCA_038219375.1 Chitinophagales bacterium
GGTGTTGAAATGTTTCAAAAATTATATCCATTCAATTTATTTTTTATTTATTATCTTTTTGTTGCAAGGTTTTGGTCGAACACACGCAACGCTCTCGTTATCATTTTTAAACAGAACCAAAAATTCTATACTTTTTGTATAGTGATGGTATCAATGAATTAATTTGAGCCCTGCTAGTACAAGTTTGTAACTTGTGCTTAACATTACCACCCTGCTAGCGCAAGTTTGTAACTTGTGCTTAACATTAACACCCTGCTAGCGCAAGTTTGTAACTTGTGCTTAACATTACCAAAAAATCAATAACTACATACCACGTAATTTAAATTCTTCCCCCTGATAGTACAAGTTTGTAACTTGTGCTTAACATTACCACAAAATTAAAAACCAAATATTCCTTCTTCACCTTATATCACTTCCGTAATCTTATAAGTATTTCTCTCTGATGCACTTCTACTGATCAATTCTCCCAAAAATCCTGCAATAAATAGCTGGACACCGACGATGACCATCAATATACCTAGATAAAATGCAGGTCTATTAGCAATGCCCGATGTATCAAAAAATAACTTTTCTATACTCAACCATGCCAATAGTCCTAAGCCACCAAAAGAGATAAACGTACCTATTACGCCAAAAAAATGCATCGGACGCTTGCCAAATTTACCCATAAACATGATCGAAAACAAATCTAGCGGACCATAAATAAATCTAGAAAGACCAAATTTGGTGACACCATACTTCCGAGCTTGATGTATGACTACTTTTTCGCCTATATTAGTAAAACCTGCCCATTTTGCTATCACGGGAATGTACCTGTGCATCTCACCATACACTTCAATATTTTTGACCACATCAGCACTATAGGCTTTCAGTCCACAATTCATATCGTGGAGTTTCACGCCTGACATTTTGCTAGTCACGTAATTGTATAGCTTGGTCGGTATGGTCTTGGTTATCGGGTCGTATCGTTTCTTTTTCCATCCTGAGACAAGATCGTAACCTTGGTTTTTGATCATGTCATAAAGCTCCGGTATTTCATCAGGACTATCTTGAAGGTCTGCGTCCATCGTGATCACTACATCACCTTGTGTGCGCTCGAATCCTACATTCAGTCCAGCAGATTTGCCATAATTTCTTCTGAATTTGATGCCGCGGACGTTAGAATTATTGCTTTTGAGTTGTTTTATCACTTGCCACGAACCATCTTTGCTGCCATCATCAACAAAAATGATTTCATAACTGTACCCGTTTTTTTGCATTACCCCTACGATCCAATCATGGAGTTCGGGCAGTGATTCTGCTTCATTGTAAAGCGGTATGACAAGAGATATATCCAAGGTAATGTATTTTAAGGTTGAGTAATGCGTGGTTCTTTTTTCATGATCAATGAAATAATAAGTGCATACAAAACACCAGGGAAAATAAATGAAAACGGTAATCCAAAAGCAATACTTTTTATGCCAAAAGAGTCCGAATCTTCAATTGACGTCAACATCACATCTTTGTCCGATTCAGATATTTTGAGCCATTCCGAAGCTTGTTCGAACGCATCTATTTGCATTTCTTTTATGACATCTTTCAAACCAGGATCAATATAATTCATCAATATAAAAGTATAAAGTACCGTGATAGTTGTGGCCAGAATAAAAGTAAGCCAGGCAGGTTTGAATGCATCTTTAAAACTGACGAATCCACCTGAATCTGCTTTTGACACAGAAACAGCCTTCGTCATAAAAAAAATAACCACCGCAAACTCAATCAAAGAGCTAACACTCGCTAGTAATGTTTTATCTATAAAATAAATAATCAGATTCAACAAAACCAGTATTCCACCAGCATACAAACCATACCTTACAGGATGATTGACCATACGTTTTAAAATTTGACGTAAAGATATGAAAAAATTGTAATATGGTAGAAAATTGTAGTAGAGAGTGTGTATTACATTTTGCACGTTTTCAAAAGCTGCTGTTTTATCATTTATTGTTTCAAGTCAAAATACGCTATTCTCTTCTATAATTAATGTATGATCAATAGTCTGGCTTTGTCGCTCGAGCCGCGACTGGCTTTAACTTTTTTGTACTACCAAAAAAAGCTAGTTCCGCTAAATCGCTCCGCGTACCGGAACGGCCTGCCCGCTTTACATGCTACCTTATAGTTTAGATTAGCTCATGTTTTTGTCAAAATAAGGGTAGTTGTAACCTTGGGAATAAAATTTATGCATTTTGTATTACACACTAGTAGAGATGACTTATGTGAGAAGGTTCTTCACATCTTCGCCCATTTTATCATTTACTCATTCACGCATTAAACCATCAACTCATTTTATCATCACCTTATTATATCATTCGCTCCATAACAGATCACAGCAACACCAAATCACTAAGTCTCTGCACACCAATTCACAAAATCGCCCGATCACAAATTATTTTTTCCATACCTTTGTCCCCATGAGTCAAGACCAAAACAGATACCATACCTTACTAAAAGCCATCGATGCAGAACGCAAACACGACGAAGCTTTTTTTAGGTCACTTAATGAGAGCAAGACCTTGCAACAGAAAGTCAATTCAGGTTTTATGTGGTACCCCGTCAACATCATCAGGAAGTCATATACGATAGGCGAATACTTGGAGGTGGAGGTTCAGCGTACTAAAAACACTGAAAATAGTCATCGTTTTTCGGAAGGAATGGCCGCTTCTATTTTTAATGTGCAGGATGAAAAAGTAGAGTTGAAGGTGGTCGATTCAGGTGTTCGTGGAGACAAACTGAGATTGCTCTTACATACTGACCAAGCGGAAAGAATCGATATTTTTGAGCGTGGTCTTACCGGCGTGGAAGTCATTTATGATGACAAACCATACAAAGTGATGGAAAAAGCAATCAAAGCCATCATAGATACTAAAAAAGATTTTCATAAGATTATCCGAGATGGCATTGCAAAGCAGTCGCTTGACCAATATGCTTTACCTACGGAGAATGACGGGCATATCGATCACAGAAAAGACATCAATGCTTCACAGAAAGAAGCTATAAAAACCTGTCTCAAAGCACCCAATCTGTCTATCATCCACGGACCACCGGGTACTGGAAAAACCACCACATTAGTAGCGCTAGTGGATACATTACTCAAAAGTGAAAAAAGGATACTCGTCTGTGCATCAAGCAATAACGCTGTCGATCTGCTTGCCGAAAGACTCTCTACAAGAGGTATTTCAGTGCTCCGTGTAGGTAACATCACAAGGATACATGACGACCTAATGCATCTCACCATCGAAGAAAAGGTAAGAAATCATCAGGACTGGAATCATATCAAAAAAGTAAAAATCCAAGCCCACGAAATAAATAAAAAGGCATCTCAATTCAAAAGAAATTTTGGTCCCGAAGAGCGTGATGATAGGCGGGAACTAAGGAAAGAAGCTCGAGAACTCCGCAAATGGGCTATGGAACTGGAGGATAGACTCATAGACGACATCGTACATGGTTGCCAAGTGATCGCTACTACATTAATAGGTGTTAGCAATAGAATTTTGAACGATTTACATTTCAAAACGGTGATTATTGATGAAGCTTCACAAGCCTTGGAACCTGAATGTTGGAATGCCATTCTGAAAGCAGAAAGAGTCATCTTAGCAGGTGATCACAAACAATTGCCACCAACCGTCAAAAGTTCTGATGCCGTCAAACTAGGATTAGAAACCACCATTCTTGACATCATGACAGATCATATTTCGTTCAGTTCGCTGCTCAACGAACAATACCGGATGAACCATAAGATCCTTGGTTTTTCTAATGAAAAATATTATGGCAACCAATTAATTTCTCATCAAGACGTAGCCAATCGAACGATCAGAAACGATCAGTTGCCCTTGGTGTTGATAGATACCGCAGGCTGCGGATTTGAAGAAGTGATGAATAACGAACATCGTAGTTATGCCAATCATGGAGAATTTTTTATCATCAGGGAACACATCTTGGCAAATAAAGAAAAACTGTTGGGTGTGTCGATCGGCATTATCAGTCCTTACTCAGAGCAAGTCAGGTACATCCGCAACCAAATACTAGAAGACGCAGATTTGAGCGCAATGGACATCGAAGTCAACTCAATAGATGGTTTCCAAGGTCAGGAGAAAGAATTGATTTATATTTCATTGGTGAGGAGTAATGACAATGGTGAGATCGGATTTCTGAAAGACGAACGAAGGCTAAATGTAGCGATGACGAGAGCTCAGAAAAAATTGGTCATCGTAGGAGACAGTGCTACTTTGGGACAGCATCCATTATATGTTGCACTCATCGATCATGTGGAGAAAGAAGGACATTACGATTCTGCTTGGAATTATATGGGTTATTGAAGGATATGAAATAGATAGATGCAAACGCATTACATTATTTCCTAAAAATTCCATCCTGAAATTTAATTCTGACAAAGATGTAAAAACCTTAACAAATCAGAATATAAAGTCAACTACTTTGGCCCTTTGAGCAATAAAAACAATATTCCACATCAGTCCTTAACAGTACTTTAACAGCGGGTTTAGAACTTTTTATTTGCAGATTTGATTTATAGCACTATATTTGTACTTCAAAAGTAATATTTTAAACATTAAATAATTAAAAGGATGAAACAAGTTTTATTTTCATTGTTAGTTTTAGTAAGTTTCTCTCTTTCTGCGCAAGTAAGTGAAAAAGCACCAATTCCAGTAAAAACAGCTGGCGATCTTAAGAAAGAAGCTTCTGCAAAGTCTGCTCAAATCCAAGCTGAACAAGCAGCTACGGTTTCTGAAGTAGCTGTAGAAAAAGCAGATTCAAAAATGACATTTGAATCATTAACTGTAGATTATGGTACTGTCGAAAACGGTTCAGAGCCATTGAGAGTAGTTAAATTTACAAATACTGGTACAGAGCCATTAGTAATCAAAAATGCAAAAGGATCATGTGGTTGTACAGTACCTATATGGCCTAAAGAGCCTATTGCTCCAGGTCAAAGCAGTACTATCGAAGTTAGATATGATACTAAAAGAACTGGTGCTATCAACAAATCAATCACGATTACTACCAACGAAGGATCTGACAATCACGTACTTCAAGTAGTCGGTACAGTGTTGCCTGTGAAAGAAGATAAAGCAGTTCCAGCAGCTGAGCCAAATGTAATAAAAGGATAATATCCACACAATACAATAAAAAAAGCCCCATTCAGATGCATTCTGGATGGGGCTTTTTTTATATTTTATAAACCAAATAGATTTACTATCGTTGTAATAGACCAAATCAATTGATGTAAATTTATGTTGACCATTATTTCTCCTGCCAAAACACTAGATGATTCCCCAAAAGAGTCATCTGTACATACACTACCTCGACTTCTACCACAAACAAAAGCCTTGGTCGGAATTATGAAAAAGAAAAAACCAGGCGACTTAATGAGCTTGATGGATATAAGCGAAAAACTAGCTATCCTCAATTATCAACGATACAAACAATTCAGCTATGATTATACGCAAGAAAATAGTAATATCGCTGTTTATACATTCAAAGGCGAAGTATATCTAGGTCTGAAAGCAGAACAATTGTCAGAGAATGAGATCACTTATGCACAAGACCATCTTAGGATTTTGTCAGGACTTTATGGGGTATTGCGACCATTAGACTTGATGCAGGAGTACAGATTGGAAATGGGTATAAGTCTAGAAAATAAACAAGGAAAAAATCTATATGCGTTTTGGGGAGACAAAATCACAAAATTACTTAATGATGATTTAAAGCAGATAAACTCAAAATACTTGATCAACCTTGCATCAAATGAATACTTCAAAGCAGTAGTTAAAAAGAAACTAAAAGCAACCATCATCGATATCAATTTCCTAGAAGATAAAAACGGCAAAAGGACTTTTGTATCATTTAATGCTAAAAAAGCACGTGGTATTATGGCTTCATACATCATCCGTAATAAATGTCAATCGCCGGATGACCTCAAACAATTTAGTGAAGAAGGATACCTATTCGATATTGAAACATCTAACGCTGAATCCTTTACTTTCGTAAAATACTAACGAGAATACTTGCTTATTTGATCCTAAAGAGAAGTATCAAAAGCATCTGATATATTAAAAACGTATGTATTCAGTAAGCAAAAACTATTGGTAACATCCTGTTTGCAGTTAGCTCCTAAAGATAGATTATCTATAAATTATCTACATTAATCGACTGAAAAACGATTTTCATCACAAAAGTAACTCATAATGAAACATTTAAGACATTAGATGCGTTATATCAATATATTTTATTTCGATTATTTATAATATTCATAATATAATTAGTAATTTTAAATAAATATACCACTTAAACAAAATTTTATTTTAATATTAAATATTTATTATGACGACGTTTATTAGTTACAACAGTCCTTTTGAAATGGGTTTAAAACCTAAGAGTTACTTTCAGGCTACACGTGAAAACTCACGAGCTAAATTGCTCCAATCTGATGTAACCATCAAGGCAAGAAGACCTAAGTATATCTACACACCTGTGAAAGACAACTCAGATGCTTATTCAAAGGAATTTATGAACACCATACCATGGATTTTGGCAGGTAGCGCTTTGCTACTAAGTTTGATTTTCTAAAAATGTAAAAGGGGACTTTCGTCCCCTTTTTTATTTCTTCTTCTTTTTTTGTCCCCTAGTCTTTGGCTTACCATATTTCTCTTGCATCTTTGTCACATATCTTACTTTGGCATTTACTTTTTTGTTCTTGGCTTTTTTATCATGAAACGCACCGACATCTTCCTTCATCTTTGGCACTTTTCCCAGGATATTTTTCATCTGCACTTTAGGGATTTCTGCATCCGTGAGTACATCAGATATGACCAGATCAACAGGCAACTCAGCGACTGGAATTACATAATTCATTAATTCTTGAATCTCATCCAAATAATCTGCCTCTAGGTCACCGACAAGCGAAAAGGCCTCCCCTTTTTTGTCAGCACGACCTGTACGGCCTATCCTATGAATATAGTTTTGTGGTTCATCGGGCAAGTCAAAATTGATCACATGAGATACGTCCTCTATATCGAGCCCACGAGCAATGATATCCGTCGCTATCAACATCCTGAAGGTTCCATTCTGAAATTGATTGACAGAGTTGAATCTATAATTTTGGTCTTTATTGGAGTGGATAACACCTGTGGTTGTGGGATATTTTTCAATTATACCTGCATAAAGTTCATCGGCTAATGCCTTTGTTGACACGAATAGCAGAATTTTTGTCATTTCCTTTTTTTCTACCAGCAGCAATTCCAACAAGTTGATTTTGGTATTAAAATTTGGTACGCGGTATAAGAATTGGTTTATATTTGACAATGGCGAACCTGATGGTGCCGCTTCTATTTTTTCAGGTGCATTAAAATATTCATCTATCAGCGCTTCAACTTCATCTGTAATAGTAGCTGAAAACATTAGATTTTGTCTTTTCTCTGGTAGCAAATCCATCAAATGTTCCAATTGGGATCGAAAACCAAGATTAAGCATCTCATCTACTTCATCGATGACTAGTTTTTTTATCATCCTAAGATTGAGTGCTCCGTGATAACCTAAATCAAGTAACCTACCTGGCGTGCCTACGATGATGTCCAATCCATCAGCGATCTCTGCTGCCTGAGACTTCAGATTAGTTCCACCATACACACCACGGACGACAGCATTGGTATATTTTGCTATTTCCTCAGCTTGAGCTACTACTTGGACTACAAGTTCCCGAGTAGGTACAATAATTAATATCTGCGGATGTCTGTCTTTGCTGAAAGTCCACATCTTGAGCAATGGTAGAAGATATGCTATGGTTTTTCCTGTACCAGTCTGAGCGATGCCTTGCACGTCTCTGCCTGACATGATAACCGGAAAA
>JBBRJL010000099.1:0-7815 GCA_038219375.1 Chitinophagales bacterium
AATCACTAGAAAACTTGCTACAGAATATGAGCCTCGCTCTAGGTAATAGGCTTAATCTCGTGGGACTGATGATGTTTGGACGCAATCCACAACAATACAGACCTACTTTTTTGATAAAGGCCGTGACTTTTGTAGGAAATAATATTGAAGATACCCAATATATCTCAAGTGATGACATAGGCGGCACGATCGATATACAGTACAAATCAGCCTTCCAATTTGTAAAAACAAGTTTACTCAAAACGCAAAAAACGGATACGTTCAATAGTCTAGGCGTACCAGAAATTGCTGATATCGCCATCGAAGAGTTTCTCGTCAATGCGCTAGTACACAGAGATTATAGCCGTTTGGGGTCGATCAAGGTGCTTATTTTTTCTGATCGAGTCGAGATCATCAGTCCAGGTCACTTGGTCAATCACCTCAGTGTGGAGAAGATCAAAAACGGAAATGCGATCCCTCGCAATCCATTACTTCTAAGTTTTGCATCCAAAATGGTACCTTATCGAGGACTTGGTTCTGGAATACGTCGTGCCATTTCTGCTCATCCACGGACCGATCTGATCAATGATCAAGAAGGCCAAGAGTTTAAAGTCATCATGTACCGATAGTTATGGGAAATAGCGGAGCAATCGGCTCGGGTATCGGGCTGTTCTTCTGGTCGTTAATGTCAATTCCATTTTTTATCCTATTGATCAGTTTTAATCATCGATTAACAGGGTAATACACATCATTCATCAACCATTAAATTGCCTGAGAATCTAGTTGCAGGAAGTTATGTATTGAATTTTAAGAACGAAAACCATATCGCTAATAAGGTGATTATAATTAGGTAATGTCTTGATTTTCGGATCTGTTGATTTGTAGCATTGTTTGTACAGTGTGGACTCCGCGTTATTATCGCACAGAATGTATTGGTTTGCCAAATTTATTTGGAAGCCTAAAGATGACTATTGCGTGGGTTTTATTTTTTTCTACCAATATGTCTTACCTAAAGATACTTTTAAGATTTGTTGGGAACCAGTACTCATCTGACACTTCCTAACACTTCCCTAAACCTTAAAACATCCCTAAATCACCCCCATTTTTTCCATCAGGAAGGTAGCACTTTTGTTTTTGCAAATACCGGGACGGATTCTATAATCAAAAAATAGGTCATTGTCTTTGATTTCTGCTTCAAAGCATTGATTTCGCATCACATCAGGATATTCATCTGTAGTATTGCAAACTTCAATATCGTGGGTTGCGATAATTCCAACAGCGTTTTTAGTGATGATTTTTTTGATCACTTTGATGGTTCCTGATCTTTTGTCATCAGAGTTAGTACCACGTAATATTTCGTCAAGGAGTACAAAACAAACTTCATCATTGAGTTGGTCCATGATTTGTTTTAGCCTACTGACTTCTGCATAAAAATACGATTCATTTTCAGTCAGCGAATCAGAAAGTCGCATCGTTACCAAGATTTTCATAGGGTGGATATTGGCTTTTGTCGCACAGACGGGCGATCCTACACCCGCTAGAATCATATTAATACCCAAAGTACGAAGATAGGTGCTTTTCCCAGACATATTTGACCCTGTCAGAATGACAAATCTATGGCTGCTGAAATCAACCGGATTACCTATTCTTTTAGAAATATTGATCATAGGATGACCTGCATTTTGGAGAATGATGTCATGATTTTGATTAATATCTGGAAATACAAAGTCAGGATTATTGTAGTAAAAATTAGCAAAACTATTGAGCGCTTCTATTTCACCTATGGCTTCTAGCCACAAAGTCACATCTGACGCATGTTGTTTTTTCCAAGCACCTATTTTCCGTAAGGTATGTACATGAAACATTCCCAAACCATTGGTGATAATTGCGCCAAGCAGATTTTGTATATTGTCAAGGTCTGAGAGTAACGCCCCAAGTTGCTTTATATCCTGGCTTACGCCTTTATTTCCTTTATGAAGCTTGTTTTTGATGGATTTCAGTTTGGTTGCGTCAAATGGTAGGTTTTCTATATTTGCGGACAAAAGACCATAACTTTTTATGATTTTCGGTATTCCGTCTGAACCAATAATTTCACTTTTTATATATTTGAAATGACCGAAAGTAACCATCAGATTAAAGGTAAACAAAAAAGACGTGATGCTAAAAACGGCATAATTTCCCGAAAGCCAGCCGTATATGATCGTAGTCCATAATAAAGCAGGTGCCATATAAGATAAAATCACCACCACTTTTGAGAAGGTATATGATGGCTGACTAGACCAAGATAGCAACTTTTGGTAAGTAGTCGGATTATCGTTCGTGAGCCTTGCTTGTGCATAAAGTTGTTGCCGCCAAATGACTTTTTGTGATAATTCCCGAATGGCGCCTTGATTTAGGATGATTTCCGATGGACTTGCAATAGAAAGTAGACTTTTTGCTAGTATGTCTGCTCCTTTGTATGTTCCAGTTCTATTCAAGTGTTGATACAAGGAATGATTGCCGAAGACATCAAGATCG
The DNA here is from genome assembly GCA_038219375.1 of Chitinophagales bacterium. GTDB lineage: Bacteria > Bacteroidota > Bacteroidia > Chitinophagales > Saprospiraceae > OLB9. The sequence goes on from JBBRJL010000099.1 coordinate 2,497, forward strand.
TACGCATAAGCATGATGTACGTCAAGATATTCGAGACCATTAGGGTAGGAGAGTACATTGTTTTGAAGGAAGTTTAATTCGTCATCATTGACATCGATAAGTGCTTTTTTGAATTTTCTGGTCTCTGTCAGGTGATCATGCCATCTTACCAAAAACAAAAATAATCCTACTATCGCAAGTATAGCAGGAATAATGATAAATAAATGTGATTGGTTTTTGATCATCACATATAGACTTATTATAAAAATCGACACTGTAATTAATCTCAATGCGGATACAAGATTTTCCTTAGATTTAATACTATGGAAATCAATGAGATATTGTGATTTTGATGCTTCGTATGTATTTATAATGTTCTGTTTAAAGTCATTCATGGTGAGCAAACCTGTTATTTTGGCGCAAAAGTAGTCATTCAGATGCTAGCTTTAAGTAATTTGGAACTTATAAAATCAAATTTCAATCTTCATTGCTTATTTTATATCACAAATGTTTAGTTTTGTACTAAGAAGATAACATAATGGCGTCAAACAAATTTATCAAACTTGATTACGAAGCACCGAGTGAAGCATTGTTGGTGAGCAATGCCATGGCTTTTCGATCTAAAATGGAAAAACGGAGATCAATCAGGACATTTTCTAGTCGTTATATACCGAAGGACGTGATAGCAAATCTGATCATGACTGCATCTTCTGCGCCTTCGGGTGCGCACAAGCAACCATGGACCTTCTGTGCAGTTTCGGACGAAATTATCAGGTCAAAAATACGTGAAGCAGCAGAAAAAGAAGAATACGAAAATTACCATGGAAGAATGTCTGACGATTGGCTCAAAGATTTAGAAAAATTTGATACCAATTGGCATAAGGAATTTCTGACAGAAGCGCCTTGGCTTATCGTCGTGTTTAAAAAATCCTATGACGTGGCAGATGGTGAAAAATCAAAGAATTATTATGTAAACGAATCCGTAGGTATTGCCGCAGGTATGCTCATCGCAGCTATTCATATGGCAGGACTTGTTACTCTTACACATACGCCAAGTCCCATGAATTTTCTACAACAGATATTGGCAAGACCTGAAAATGAAAAACCTTTTTTGCTACTACCTGTAGGATATCCTGCAGATGATGTAGAAGTACCTGATTTGCAACGAAAGTCTGAGCCATCGGTGCTGAAGTGGTATTGATATCATGTAAGATTTACTATTTGCCCCTTTAGTCAGTTGCCCCTTTAGTCAGTCACCCCTTCAGGCATTCACCCCTTGAAAGGCAGGACTTAGTCGGGTTTATTCGGTGGTCGTCGAATGTTGGATAAAGGGTGAAAAATAGCTGATTATTAAACAGGTGGTATTTTCGGAGTAGACTTAACATTAAGATAAAGCAACCAATTTAAACAAACCATACATCCTGCTGTTAAGATTATTGTCATTAATTTCACACAATAAATAAAAAATAATATATTATGGCTTTTACACTTCCAGCTTTAGGATATGCTTACGATGCACTCGAACCACACTTTGACGCACGCACGATGGAAATCCACCATACCAAACACCATCAAGCTTATGTGACCAATCTTAATAACGCTACAGTAGGTACACTTCTCGAGAATAAATCCATTGAAGAGATTTTGACGGGTTTGGATCTTAATAATGCCGCTGTTAGAAATAATGGTGGTGGACATTGGAATCATTCACTTTTTTGGAATACGTTGAATCCTGATAATAAAGATGTTCTTTCAGGTCCACTAGCAGTTGCCATAGATGCAGCTTATGGATCTAAAGAAGTGTTTATGGAGAAGTTTGCAGCAGCAGCGATGACTAGATTTGGATCTGGATGGGCTTGGTTGTGCGCACATAAAGATGGAAAGGTAGAGATTTGTAGCTCGCCAAACCAAGACAATCCACTTATGCCTGGTGTAGGCTGTGGTGGCCATCCGATCTTAGGGTTAGATGTATGGGAACATGCGTACTACTTAAATTTTCAGAATAGAAGAGCTGATTACGTGACAGCTTTCTGGAATTTAGTAAACTGGAACGTAGTCGAAGCAAATTATAACGCTGCGATCAAGTAAGATCAAGTTTTAAGGTTAATAATACAAAAAGGGTTAAATGGATATTGTTCATTTAACCCTTTTTATTATTATGTTAGATTCATATTATATTTTTTGTTCCACGATCTCAATGAACTTTGGTATCTATTTTTAAACTTTTTTTAGAGGATAGATAAGTTTTTGTCTTAGTATGAAAAGTCACAAATTTCTCTATAGATTGTGCAATGACCGCTATGGTCATAAAAACGCTAAAAAAGAAGACTAGCATGTTCATATTATTTGAATGTAAAGATGAGTGCACTCCGAAAAGTAATTACACATACAAATTACAATATATTTACATGTATAGTAATTTTATAATCAATATATTACCCTGTAATGGTAGGGGTGTTCCCCTTTACGTATTCATCCCTTCGGGGGTCGGGTAAGGAGTAAAAACGGCTGATTATCGAATAATTGGTGTTTTCAGAGTGGACCCAAAGATATAATTTTTTACATTATCTCCAAAATCTTTCCGCAAGTAATCAAAGAGTGTTTTTTAGGTATTCAAAATCTTTCCGATTGTCGAAGTATCGCTAAGGCGTCATAAGTTCTGTGACTATGATATCACTTAGAGATGAATTGTAAATTCAAAATGTATCGGATTACAGTTGCAAATTGCGACCATCTGGGTATCGTCAAAGCACCTGTTCCCGCTGAAGATAGGATAAACTATGGCTTCGTGATTTTCTCATCTTATACCAGTAGATAAAATTTCAAAGTATCTTTATTTAACACTATGTTGTATTTCATACCTTCACACACTCAGTTTTACGCTCTCAAAACCCTATATCTGGTCTCCGACTACAAAGATAATGACTCCTGTTGCCTAGTTGCAATTTTAAGCGGTGATTTTTTAGATGAGTAGAAATGAAATTTTAATCTCAACCATTATCATAATATCACCATCAAATATATCTCAATTATACTTTCTAATCCACTAGACCAGTCTTACCTAATATTATTTTTATTCATCCATGCTGCAAATGCATTGGCATTCTTCACATGATCTTGATATGTCACTGCAAATGCATGGATACCGCTGTTGTCCGCTTTTGCGCAAAAAAACATATAAGCGTGGTCCTCTGCATTAATTACAGCTTCTAGACTTGCTAAAGATGGCATACAGATTGGTCCTGGAGGTAGTCCATTGTACAAGTAGGTATTGTAAGGAGAGTCATACTCCAAGTGAGAATATAATACTCTTTTCAAATCAAAATCACCTACTGCATAGACCACTGTGGGATCTGCTTGTAGCTTTTCACCTACTTTTAGCCTGTTGAGATAAACACCAGCTATGGTAGGTCGTTCAGGATCGTAATTGCTTTCTTTCTCTACGATTGAAGCTAAAATATAGGCATCTGTTTTGGACAAATTCCATTTTTTAAGCTTTTCCACCTTTTCATCCGTCCAGTATCGTTCATACTCTTTTGCCATCCTACTTACAAATTTTTCGGGTGTGGCAGTCCAGAACATTTCATAAGTATTGGGAATGAACAAAGTCAGCAAATTATCCTGATTTAAACCATATTTTGAAGCTGTTTCAGGTTTTAGGAAATAATTTAAAAATCCTAGAGAGTCTGTTTCAAAGTATCGAGTTGCTTTACCTGCTAAGTCACTAATCTTTCTGACATTATTTACTACTACTTGCAAAGGGGTCTGGTCTCCTGAACGTAGTTTTGATACCAAAACTTTATTAGACCATCCATTTTCAAGTTTGTATCTTCCTGCAGGGACTTTTGCTTTATTGTATCCTAATATAGTCGATACACGCTCAAACGAGTTGATGTCAATGAGATAATTATTCTGAAGAAATATTTCTTTGACATCTTCAAATGAAGCATCAGAAGGTATTTCTATAAAAACCTTTGATTCACTCAACTTAACATTTGGGGTCCATAGTGCTTTACCAATAAACAAATATGCAAGCAAACCAATGACTAAGGTCAAAGCACCAAGAGATAAAATTACTTTTTTTGACATATTCCTTAAATACCTATTCTGTTAATATTGTTCATCTGAATTGGGGAAATCTCCTGATTTGACATCGTCTATATATTGTTCGACAGCAACTTTGATCGTATCATAAAGATTTAAGTATCTACGTAGGAATCTCGGATTAAAGTCTTTTGTGATACCCAATACATCGTGAACGACCAAAACTTGACCATCGGTGCCATTTCCTGCTCCAATACCTATCACTGGTATATGAAGTGATTCAGAAACGATCTTACCTAGACTAGCAGGGATTTTTTCGAGTACCAAGGCAAAACATCCTGCTTCCTGTAGAAGTTGGGCATCACTTATTAGCTTTTGAGCTTCTGCTTCTTCCTTGGCACGCACAGAGTAAGTCCCAAATTTATAAATGCTTTGTGGCGTTAAGCCCAAGTGACCCATTACGGGTACTCCTGCAGAGAGAATTCTCCGAACTGAATCTTCGATTTCTGCACCACCTTCGAGTTTGACAGCATGAGCACCAGATTCTTTCATAATAGCAATTGAAGAGTTCAGGGCTTTGGTACTATTTCCTTGATATGAGCCAAAGGGTAGGTCTACTACTACAAAAGCACGTTCTACGGCTCTGATAACAGACTGAGCATGGTAGATCATCTGTTCAAGTGTAATAGGTAAGGTAGTCTCATGTCCAGCCATTACATTGGATGCGGAATCACCTACCAATAGTATGTCTATCCCTGCGGCATCCAAAATCCGAGCCATTGAATAGTCATACGCAGTAAGCATGGAGATCTTTTCTCCCTGTTCTTTCATCGCATGCAATACATGCGTAGTTATTCTTTTTATATCTCTTTTAGCTACAGACATTTCTGATTTTTATAAGTGATGTAAGATACTAATAGGCAAAAATAAAGTACAAAAAAGTAACCTTCCGTATCAGATATGTTGGATATTACAACTGACATCTCATGTTTTTTTTGTAATTTGAATTAAATTTACATATAAATTAACGCAAATGTCTTAAAATAAAATACAATCTGGAATTATTTTTCACTTTTGTCACCAAAGATTTTTACAGTATCTGATTTATATGATTTTTATTGGCATTCTGTTATAATAGATAGACTAATACCTAATTAAATTTTATACTCCCCCATTAATATATAGTCTTTATATCTTTTTGAACATAAATATTTAAAAATCAATAGACTATGAATGTGTTAATTATTTATATATTAAAAAATATCAATTGATGATTAAAACGTCGACTCTTATTTA
>JBBRJL010000100.1:0-7747 GCA_038219375.1 Chitinophagales bacterium
TGCTGCTTGTTTTTCTATATCAACTGGTGCCAACTCTCCTGTTTGTTGTTTTTTCTGGAGTTCTTGGTATTTAACCTGCAGACTTTGAACCATATCCTGACCTTTCTTTTGGAACATCGCTTTCATTACTTCTATATCAGAGTTGGCCTGTTTCACCTCTGGCAACAGTGCCAACATCTCTTGAGTGTTTATAAAACCAATTTTTTGGGCATTAACACCAAAATGGATAGAGATAAGAAAGAAAAAAGATAAAATTACTTTATTCATTTTAATATTTAGTTGTGTTTTGATAAATTGTTGTGTATAAAAACGGCGCAAAAATAACTTTAATTTTTGATATTAAGTCTCTTTTTAAGGTCTGCTGTTTTGTCAAATTCAGGATTTGTAAACAAAATACCTGATGCGCCACCTTTATCTAAGATAATATCATATCCTCTATCAGCTGCATATGTCTCAATAGCTGCAAAAACCTTCTCTTGAATGGGTGATACCATTTCTTGCCTCTTAGTAAATAACTCACCATCGGGTCCGAATTTTTGCTTTTGGAGCTCTCTAACTTCTGCTTCTTTTTTTACAATTTCTTCTTCCTTCTTCGCCTTGTCTTCAGCACTCAAAAGCACCTGCTCTGCTTGAAATTTATTATAAAGACTTTTTACTTTATCAAATTCTACTGCGATTTGTTGTCTCCATTCTGCCGATATCCTGTCGAGCTCCGTTTCTGCTATCTTGTAGTCAGGTAACGTCGATAAGATTTCGTTGATATCTACGATTGCTATTTTCTGCGCATTAATATTGAACATAAGTCCAAACATAAAAATAGCAGATAAAAAGATCTTCTTTGTGTTCATTTTTCGTGAATTAAATGTGTTTAGAAAAAAATTTGCCAAAAATACAATTTTATTTCATTGTATCTATATATAAGACAATAACATTGGTCCAAAAGTTACTTGATTTATTGTTTTAGGAAGTCGTCATATATATATATATTGTTGATTATTAGTACTTTAATTAATTTTTAATATCTACATTCGTATACGTTTTAACTATTGTTTAACGTCAATTTGATATCATTTCGTATCAAATTATCAATACCTTAGCAATATTATTTCAAACAAAGAATCAGATTTGCCTCATTTTAACTTAAAATACATCGTTAATTCTGCTACATTTGTGCCCAGATAAAACGAAAGCGCCGTTAAAAATAAGATTTTTAAACGTTTTATTTAATGTTTTTTGTAAGAGCACATCTGTTCTGATTGTAATATTTTAATTTATAATTTATGCCTTGTTTTTGAATGCAAGACATATCTTTTTTGCCAAATTAAATTTATGAATCCATATATTATTAATGGTAACCAGATAGAAGTTTCTGAACTTTATCACTTAATGATCGAATCTCGACCCGTTGCTTTAGGTCAGGATGTTTACAACAAAATTGTATTAAATCGCCAATATTTAGAGTCAAGAGTTGCAGATCCCGAGTCAGTAATATATGGTATCAACACAGGTTTTGGTTCATTGTGTAATATTCAAATTTCAAATGAAAATCTAGAAAAGCTTCAAGAAAACCTTGTCCTCTCTCATGCATGCGGCATGGGCGATCTCGTACCTGAATATTTATGCAAACTCATACATTTACTCAAGATATTGAATCTTTCACATGGTTGTTCAGGCGTCAGGCCAGAATTAGTCGAAAAACTCATCGAATTGTATAATTCAGGAGTAACACCTGTGATTTATCAACTTGGTTCTCTTGGTGCTTCCGGTGATCTAGCTCCTTTGGCACACTTGAGTTTACCACTTCTTGGTGTTGGTAAGGTCTACTTGAATGGTGAAATGATGGACAGTAAGTCTGCTTTGGAGCAAAAAAACATTAAACCAATCGTCTTAAAATCAAAAGAAGGGTTGGCCTTACTTAATGGCACCCAGTTTTCCTTGGCTTACGCTTCAGTTATTGTAGCGGAAGCAAAAAGTATTTTTCATCTAGCCAATAAGATTGCCGCATTATCCATGGATGCATATGTATGTGATATCTCGCCATTTGACCATTTATTGCATGACATTAGACCTCACAAAGGTCAACTGATCACTGCCTCAGAAATACATCAATATTTGTCTGACAGTGATATTAGAAATATTGAAAAAATAAGTGTCCAAGATCCTTACTCCTTCCGTTGTGTTCCTCAAGTTCACGGAGCAAGTTATCAGGCTATTTCTCATGCTCAAGATATTATCAATACAGAAATAAATTCTGTTACGGACAATCCTAATGTTTTTCACGAGGATGACAAAATTATTTCAGGTGGAAACTTTCACGCGCAACCTTTGGCCTTAGTACTTGATTATCTTGCTATTGCGATGGCAGAGTTGGGCAGTATCTCTGAACGGAGGGTCTATCAGCTTATAAATGGTGATCGTGGTTTACCTGCTTTTTTGACCAAATATCCAGGACTTGACTCTGGATTTATGATTGCCCAATATACTGCCGCTTCAATCGTAAGTCAAAATAAACAATATTGTACACCAGCATCTGTAGATTCAATAGTATCGAGTATGGGACAAGAAGACCACGTAAGTATGGCTGCAAATGCTGCTACAAAAGCTTACAAAGTGCTACAAAACCTGAAGTCGTTGCTTGGTATAGAATTGTTGACTGCTGGCCAAGCTTTTGAATTCAGGAGACCAGTCAAATCATCTCCACCGCTAGAAGAAATGTACACTAGTCTAAGAAGTCAAATATCTTTTCTAGAGGAAGATAGATTAATGCACAACGACCTTAAAAAAGCTGAAAACTTGATCAAAAAATGGGTTGTAGAAGGTATTTATTAGTTTTATTCCTATTAGTATTGTCCTGGTTTTATTGCCTAGGACAATCTCATTCTGTCGGTATTAGCTACAGCCCTTCAAAATTTATCAAACATTCTAAAAAAAGTACTTTTGATACACCAAGTTCTTCCTATTTTTGGAAAACAAATATTAGCTATAAAGTAAGTGGCAATAGTCATTGGCACAGGTATTGGAATCGTCCTACTATAAGTTATAATGCCCTATTTTTTGATATCGGGAGTGATGAAGTTTTGGGTAAGGCTTATGCTGTTTTTCCATCTATGGGCTTTGATATTTTTGCTTTTCGTAAAACTCAATTCTTATTTCAATTTGGAACTGGTTTGGGCTATATTACTAAAAAGTACGATAAACTTTCCAATCCAACCAACAATGCTATCGGTTCGAATTGGAATAACATCACTCAACTAGGACTTACTATTAACCAAGTCCTTTACAAAAACCTTAGTTTGTCAGTTGGAACCCATTTAACCCATTTCTCAAATGCTCGTACTTCTTCACCAAATGCTGGTATAAATACGGTCGGATATATAATAGGATTAACGCAGAGAATTGGTAAAACCTATGCAGAAGATTCATTCAAATTCAAAACTTTTAATGACTCGATATATAACTATAAAAAGTGGGGAGCCGAGTTTCTATTAGGTTACGGTATTTCTGAAGCAGCAGATATAGGTGGCCCAAAATATGGTACTTATTTTGTAAACGCAGGCGTTTCATACGCAATTTCTCCTTTTTGGAAGCTTATTTCTGGTGGTGAATACGAATATAGTCAAAGTACCTTTCAGTTTTTATATCAGGATTTTATTCCAGAAAACGAAGCTAAACAAAGAGCAACAAAAACAGCCATTTATCTAGCCACTGATTTAATATTCGGTAAGCTTGCATTTAGAGTCCAAACAGGATATTATCTACCCTATCCTTCCATTTCAGAAATTGATGTTCCATTTTATTTCAAAATTAATTTTAATGTCTATCCTTTCCCTGACGATTGGAAAGCTAGACCTTACATTGGCGTTTTACTCAAATCTCACATCGAAGTTGCACAGTATATGGGTATTGTATCCGGTGTTTCATTTTGATTGGCAGATATTCATTGGGTTGATTAAATGAAATATTTTTGTATTTTTGCAGCAACCTAATGCCTAAGCCAAATATGACTGAAGAACAAATATACAATCCAATCAACAAGATCAGGATCGTGACAGCAGCATCTCTCTTTGACGGACACGATGCAGCAATCAACATTATGAGACGTATTATGCAACGATCAGGTGCCGAAATCATCCACCTCGGCCACAATCGTTCTGCCCAAGAAATCGTAGATACGGCTATTCAAGAAGATGTACAAGGCATTGCGATCACTTCTTACCAAGGTGGACACAATGAGTTTTTCAAGTATATCTACGACCTACTCCATGAGAAGGGCTGTGGCCATATTAAGATATTTGGCGGCGGCGGCGGTACCATCCTTCCTACAGAAATTCAGGACTTGCAAGATTATGGCATCTCTCGCATTTATTCCCCGGACGATGGACGTCATATGGGATTGCAGGGTATGATCAATGATTTGCTACGACAGTGTGATTTCCCAGTTGGTGACCAACTCAACGGCGAAATTCAAGCACTTGACAAGCAAAATCCTCATGACATTGCTAGGGTCATATCATCTTTGGAGAATTTTCCAGCAAAGCACGAGCATTTACTTCAGGAGCTTACTTTTCCAGCCAACAAAATACCAGTACTCGGTATCACAGGAACAGGTGGTTCGGGCAAATCTAGTATGGTAGACGAATTGGTCAGAAGATTTTTATTAGATTTTAAAGACAAAAAAATAGCTATTGTCTCTGTAGATCCGTCAAAGCGTAAGACAGGTGGAGCATTATTAGGTGACAGAATACGAATGAACGCCATCAATAATGACCGTGTCTACATGCGTTCGTTAGCCACTAGACAATCCAATCTTGCACTTTCTAAATATGTACAAGGTGCCGTAAATGTGCTGAAAGCTTCGGGATTTGATCTCATCATTTTGGAAACATCGGGAATAGGGCAATCAGATACTGAAATCGTAGATCACTCCGACGTATCTATGTACATCATGACTCCCGAATATGGCGCTGCTAGTCAACTGGAAAAGATAGATATGCTTGATTTTGCAGATATTATAGCTATCAATAAATTTGATAAAAAAGGAGCACTTGATGCAGTAAGAGATGTTAAAAAACAATACCAACGCAACCATAATCTGTGGGATATTGACACTGATTCCATTCCTGTTTATGGTACCATTGCTTCACAATTTAACGATCCTGGGACGAACAAACTTTATAAAAAACTTATTGCAATTATTGATGAAAAAACGGGTACAGATCTCAGAACACAATTAGATCTTCCTGTAGGCGATAGCGAAAAAGTGTACATTATTCCACCAGCAAGGGTCCGCTACTTGTCGGAAATTTCTGAAAACAACAGACAATACGACCAAAAAGCGCTACAACAATCGATTATTGCTTCGAAAGCATACAGCATACATAATACAGCAAATATTGTGTCCGATGTTTCTATTAAAGAAGTCTTAGATCAGGAATATAAAAGATATTATGACGATCTGACAGGCGAAAACAGAAGAATCCTAGAATCATGGAAAGCCAAAAAAGACAATTACTCCGGCGATGAATACATTTATAAGGTTAGAGATAAGGAGATAAAAATCATACCATATACAGAATCGTTATCCCATCTCAGAATACCCAAAATATGTCTTCCGAAGTATAAAGACTGGGGAGATATTCTAAAATGGAACTTACAAGAAAACGTGCCGGGAGAGTTTCCATATACGGCTGGAGTATTTCCTTTTAAGCGTGAAGGTGAAGATCCTACACGTATGTTTGCGGGTGAAGGTGGACCCGAGCGGACCAACAAAAGATTTCATTATGTGTCTAAGGGTCTTCCTGCCAAAAGGCTTTCCACAGCATTTGACTCTGTGACTTTATATGGAGAAGATCCACACTATAGGCCAGATATATATGGTAAAATAGGCAATTCCGGCGTAAGTGTTTGTTGTCTTGATGATGCTAAGATTCTATACTCCGGTTTTGATTTGTGCCATCCATCTACTTCTGTCTCTATGACCATCAATGGTCCTGCGGCAACTATTTGTGCCTTCTTTATGAATGCTGCCATAGACCAGCAATGCGAAAAATATATCCAAGAAAATAATCTTATTGATACAGTTGACGCAAAACTCAAAGCAAAATATGAGACAAAAGGGCTGAAAAGACCAAAATATAAAGGAGATCTACCTGATGGAAATGATGGTCTTGGTACGATGCTCCTCGGCATCACAGGGGATGAAGTCCTTCCAAATGATATCTACCAATCCCTAAAGGCCAAGGCACTGAATTCGGTAAGAGGAACTGTTCAAGCAGATATCCTTAAAGAAGACCAAGCCCAAAATACCTGTATATTTAGTACAGAGTTTTCATTAAGATTGATGGGTGATGTACAGCAATATTTTATCCAACACGATGTGCGCAACTTTTATTCAGTCTCAATATCGGGATATCACATAGCAGAAGCCGGTGCAAACCCTATCTCTCAGCTCGCTTTTACACTATCCAATGGATTTACCTTTGTAGAATATTATCTGAGCCGTGGCATGCATATTGACGATTTTGCACCAAATTTGTCTTTTTTCTTTTCCAATGGAGTTGATCCCGAGTATGCAGTGATCGGCAGAGTAGCAAGAAGAATTTGGGCAAAAGCCATGAAAAATAAATATGGAGGAAACGCTAGATCACAGATGCTGAAATACCATATCCAAACTTCTGGACGATCTCTGCATGCTCAAGAAATAGCTTTTAATGATATTCGTACTACATTACAAGCTTTATATGCCATTTATGACAATTGTAACTCATTACACACCAATGCTTATGACGAAGCCATCACGACACCTACCGAAGAAAGTGTACGTCGAGCGATGGCTATTCAGTTGATCATCAATAAAGAATTAGGTCTGTCCAAAAATGAAAATCCCATACAAGGTTCATTTATCATAGAAGAACTCACGGACCTTGTCGAAGATGCAGTTTTGGCGGAGTTCGATCGCATTACAGAACGTGGTGGTGTACTTGGTGCCATGGAGACCATGTATCAACGAAGTAAGATCCAAGAAGAATCTCTCTATTACGAGACCCTGAAACATACAGGTGAATTTCCTATCGTCGGAGTCAATACCTTCCTATCAAAAGAAGGATCGCCGACCATTATACCATCTGAAGTCATCAGAGCTACAGAAGAAGAAAAGATAGCTCAGATTGATACCGTAGAATTGATTTATACTTTTGACAAACTAAAATCATCTGATGTTCTTTCGAAACTTCAAGCCATAGCTATAACGGGTGACAATCTTTTTGAAGCACTGATGGAAACTGTAAAAGTATGCTCACTAGGTCAAGTCACCAATGCGCTTTATGAGGTAGGCGGTAAATATAGGAGGAATATGTAGGGCTTATTATGATAACCATCGTTCTTACCTCAATTCCTTCCTTAATCTAGCTACCGGAATATTTAGTTGTTCTCGATACTTTGCTATCGTCCTTCTTGCGATATTGTATCCACGATCAGACAAAATTTCCATTAATCTTTCATCAGATAATGGTTTTGTTTTGTCTTCTCTTGCTACTTCGTCGCCAAGTATGGTCTTGATTTCAAGGGTCGAAACCTCACTTCCGTCTTGCGCTTGCATCGACTCTGAGAAAAAGTCTTTCAATTTTTTAGTACCAAACTCTGTCTGTACAAATTTTGAATTCGCCACACGACTTACGGTAGAAATATCAAGACCTGTTACTTCTGCTAGATCTTTGAGAATCATAGGTTTTATCCTACGGTCATCACC
>JBBRJL010000101.1:0-7688 GCA_038219375.1 Chitinophagales bacterium
TGCCTTAATATCAGAAAGTGAATCTACCGTAAACATTGTCCTCAATGTCATGGTCGAATAAATAGCATCCACCCTTGTTCCACGTAAAATATCTGCAAGCTTGGTAGCTCTTAATAATCCTTCTGGGGACAAAGGAGGATCACCTGCAATAGAAGTATCTTTTTCAGCATGACGAACTAAGTAAAATATTTTGGATATGCTATCTTCATTTAATACTACATTTTGTCCATCCTGAGTGTGTATAATATTTGATTTAATTTCTTTGATGGTTTTGCCATCTATATTGACTACTTGTTTTTCCTTATCCTTGCACGAACTCATTAACATTGCCAAAAGCAATACAACTATCGATATTTTTAATACTAAACTTGTAATGAATGACTTTTGCATAAATGGTAATTAAAGAAAAATAACGATCAAAATAAATAGGTCAGAAATCAGGGAATGTACTTTATTATCCTTCCATTTTAAGGAAAGGAATAAGGATGGGTCATATCTTAAACACTAACTTCTTTTTTATCAAATATATCGACATTTACTTGAGTCTGAATCAAATCATCCAAGGTCTCTCTCCTTCTTATCAGGTAATCCTGACCGTCATGTATTAATACTTCGGCAGGTCGATACCTTGAATTATAATTGGAAGCCATCGTATTACAATAAGCACCCGCATTGTAAAAAGCCAAAATATCACCTTCGTTTATTTCTGTCATTTTGCGATTGACGCCAAAAGTGTCTGTCTCACATATATATCCTACTACGGTATAAATCCTTGACCGACCTTCAGTTTTAGAGATATTGACTATTTTATGGTAAGAATCGTACAACATAGGTCTAATCAGGTGATTAAGTCCTGAATCAACTCCTGCAAAAACGGTAGATGTCGTTTGTTTCACTACATTTACCTTCACTAGAAAAATGCCTGATTGGCTTACCAAAAACTTACCCGGTTCGAAGATTAAAGTCAAATCCCTACCGTAAGACTTACAGAAATCTTTAAATCTTTTGGTGATTTTTTCGCCTAGTTCTTCGATGTCTGTTTCGATATCTTCTTCTTTATAAGGCACTTTAAATCCACTGCCAAAGTCCATATACTGAAGGTCTTTAAACTCCTCTGCTACGTGAAAAAGTATTTCGGCACCTTGCAAAAACACATCAATATCCAAAATATCACTGCCTGTATGCATGTGGATACCTTCGACGGTAATGCCATGTGCCTTGACGATACGATGAATATGTGGCGTTTGGTGAAAGGAAATACCAAATTTAGAATCTATATGCCCAACACTTATCTTACTATTTCCACCAGCCATAATGTGCGGATTGATCCTAATACATACAGGATAATGTGGAAACAGGTGTCCAAACTGTTCTAGAATTGAGAGATTATCAATATTTATTTTGACACCTAACTCAACTGCCAATGATATTTCTTCTATCGACACACAGTTTGGGGTATAAATGATCTCATCAGGGCTAAATCCTGCTAGCAGACCGATTTTTACTTCTTGAATTGATACGGTATCCAAACCAGTACCTAGGGACTTTAAATATTTAAGTACGGCTATATTATTGAGTGCTTTGCAGGCATAATTTATCTTCAATTTCTTCAGCTCGAAGGCATTTGTTAGCCTTTCGTACTGTTGTTTCATCACGGCTGTCTCATATATATATAGGGGGCAACCGTATTTCTCTGTCAAAAGCAAAGGGTCTACACCGCCTTCAAGCAAGTATCTATTGTCTTCGATGTGCATAAAATATTCTTATTTAAGGACGCAAATATAAATGTTTTATAGTAGAAACCAATCCAATCGAAGCAATTTTAAAACCTTACCTACGGAGTTTTACGAGAGAGCGTATAGTTGAATCCACTTCAAAAACGCCGTATATTTGACAACCAAGTGGTTTTCACCCTTTAAACTTAAGGAGTAAATAATTGATTATCAGCCCAGTATAATTAGATAATTTAAAACTTTAGTACTTAATCTACCCAACGTGATAGACTTACAGTTGAATCTTTTAAACTGGTATAAAAAAGTTACTAAAATCATCTCTTGATGAGTCTGAAAGATCAAATAATACTTAATTTATTACAATTTTAGTTAATATTTTCTTATTTTGATAATAAATTGAAATTATCGTTTTATTTTTGTGTTTTAAATATTATTAATCTTTAAAAATGAACATTTTGTCTCTTAAAAACAACATATCAAAATTAGCAGTTATAACAGGATTTATGTTATTGACATCCTATACAATTTCTGCTCAAGCATCGGCTACTTCAGCACAAGTAGCAGCACCAGAACAAACTTATACCGCTGAAAACCCAGGTTGGCTTGTTAACCTTGATGAGGCTTACGCACTATCAAAAGCAACAGGGAAACCTATCATGGCAAATTTTACGGGTAGTGATTGGTGTGGATGGTGTAAAAAATTAACTTCAAGCGTATTCGTTCACGATGCATTTAAAAAATGGGCGGAACAAAATGTGATTCTTTTGGAAATTGACGCACCTAGAAGAAAGTATATCCCTGAAAGTGTAAAAACTCAAAATGCAGGACTTCAACAAGCTTTCAAAGTGCAAGGATATCCAACAGTATGGGTATTTAATATGGATAAAGACCCTACTACAAGTCAATACACCATAGAAGCAATAGGCAAGACCGGCTACACTGCCACAGTGGATGAATTCACTTCAGGTATAGATCAAATGCTAAAACAATAAAGAATAGATTAACTCAAATCATTCAATATATAAAAAAAGGTGTCTGTATAAATGCAGGCACTTTTTTTTTACAAACATTTATAGCCCAATCAAATTAGGAAAAAATCCAACTAAAATTAAAACTAATAGTTGAATTACAATAAAAGGTACAATGCCTTTATAAATATCAGAAGTCTTGACTTCTGGCGGAGCAACTCCTTTTAGATAGAAAAGGGCAAACCCAAATGGCGGTGTCAAAAATGATGTTTGCAAATTTAGTGCAAGCAAGATTCCTATCCATAATGGATTCATTTGAAATTGAATAAAAACTGGTGCAACTACTGGTACTATGATAAATATGATCTCTATGAAATCAATAAAAAATCCAGCAACAAAGACGATAATCATTACTAAAATCAAAAACTGATATGGTCCCAACTGATTATTCACAACAATATCTATCAACATCTTGTCTCCGCCCAAACCTCTAAAAACTAATGCAAATGTTGTTGCGCCCAGTAAAATCATAAATACCATCGAAGTAAGGTGTGACGTCTCCTCGCCTACGCTTTTTATTAATGTCCAAGTAAGTTTCCGTTGGATAAGTGTTAAAATAAGCGCACCCAATGCTCCTACAGCAGCAGCTTCTGTGGGTGAAGCTATCCCCATGAGTATTACTCCTAGCACAGAAAGGATTAATATCATTGGGAAAAGGAATGATCTCAATAGCTTAGATTTATAATTGTCGTTTTTGTAAGCTTTAATTTCATCTTCTGGTAGCGCAGGTGCTTTTTCTGGGTGTAGTATTGAGAAAATTATGATGTATATAATGTAAGCTACTACTAAAAATAGCCCAGGAATTAATGCCGCTTTAAAAAGATCACCTACCGGTACATTTAATACACTTCCCAATAACACCAAAACTACTGACGGAGGTATAATTTGACCCAATGTTCCCGAACTAGCAATAACACCTGTAGCTAAAGGAATTGAATAACCTTTTCTGATCATGACAGGCAAACTGATCAATCCCATAGCTATGACAGTTGCCCCAACAATACCAGTAGAAGCCGCAAGTAAAGTGCCCACTACCACTACGGATATAGCTAGACCACCTTTCATCTTTCCAAATAAAATGCCCATTGCTTGAAGCAATTCCTCTGCGAGTCCAGATTTTTCTAAGGTTAGCCCCATAAAAACAAATAATGGCACTGCCAGTAATACATAATTCTGTATGGTTCCCATGATCCGCAAAGGCAAAAAATCTAGAAAATCAGGCACTACAAAAATACCCACAATGACAGACAAACCACCCAACAAAAAAGCAACTGGATATCCTGTCAAAATAAACAAAAATATTGCTCCAAATAAAATGATAGCGATCCATTCATAGCTCATCTGACTAATGTTTTTATTTGTTGAATGATAATGACGACCCCTTGCAAAAGCAACAAAATAAATCCTAGTACGATAAAATATTTAATTACGTACATTGCTGGCAAACCGCCCGGATTTGGACTGTTTTCTTTGATATAAAATGAATTCGAAGCGTATTTAGTGCTGGTTTGAATAGCAATAATACACCAAGGAATAAGCAAAGAGATGCTACCTAAAAGATTAACTAACGCTTTTTTCTTCTCAGAAAAGTCGTTATAAAAGATATCTACTCTTACATGCTTGTCTTTCTGAAGCGTATATGCACTACCTAACAAAAATATCAAACCAAAAATATGCCACTCCAACTCTATAACCCAATTAAAAGATTGATTTAATAAGTACCTCATTAACACATCAATGCATATGAGCAAAACTAAAATAACGTTCAACCAAGCTGATACTGTTCCTATTGACTTAATGATTGCATTTGTACCTGCCAATATTCTATCCATAACCCAAAATTTGCTATAAAAATATGAATAACTTATGAAATAAGAAATTTAATGAAAGATAATTATTCCGAATGTAACCACAAACCTTAGAAACATCATTATCTCTATTGGCCAAATTAACTTTCTCAAAACGCAGTTGAAATATAATATCAAAATTGAATTCATCTATGATATTTTGCGTCTTCATATAATAACGCTATGTTTTGGACGAATAATATCATTCATATCTACGGTAATTGTTATCTTTGTGATGTAATATAGATATTCAAACTGGCAAGTCGTGAACAATAACGTGTCAAAATGATTATATTAAATCGAAATACATGTTTTAAATCATTTTCAAAGGTTATATTAAATATTTTTTACATATGAAATCCTTTTTTCCTACATTTTTCGCTTCTTGTTTGGGTGTGTTTGCAGCATTTGCGTTAGGTATTTTCATTCTTATAGGAATGGGTTTATCAGGAATGTCTAAATCTAGTAGTTATAGTGACAACTCTATTCTTAAGCTAAGCCTTGAAAATTCCATTCCAGAAAAAACTGGTAATGTAAGCCAACAATCCATTTTCATGGGCGGTCAGGACGAAAGCTTGGGATTAAGGACTATCTTAAAGCTTATTGAAGCAGCAGCTAAAGATAAAAAAATTGTAGGTATTGTCATAGAAAACAATAACACAAGCATCGGCCAAGCAACGATATTAAGTCTTATGGAAGGACTTGAAAAATTTAAAGAGAGTGGAAAGTTCATATACTCTTACGCAGATTTTCATAGTCAGTCATCATATATGTTGTGTTCGGTATCGGATTCTATGTTTATCAACCCTCAAGGCGGAGTTGATCTCAAAGGATATGGTGCAACTATTCCATTTTTCAAAAATATGCTGGATAAGATAGGTGTTGAAATGGAAATATTCTACGCTGGAAATTTCAAAAGTGCGACAGAACCATTCAGACTTACGGAAATGAGTGAATATAATAAGCTCCAGACAAGGACTTTTCTTACTGATATGAAAGATATTATGGTAGAGAAGTTGTCAAAAAGCAGAAATTTAACAGCTATTGACTTAGATAGTATAATGACAAACTATGAAGGTAGAACAGCAAAAAAAGCAAAAGTAGTTGGGTTGGTTGATGAGTTATTTTACAAAGATCAATTTGATGATTTCCTTAGAAAGAGAATAGGAATTGAAGAAGGAAAAAAGATAAAATATGTTTCGCTTTCGAAGTATAACACACTTGCAGACTTAGATGAGTCTTCTGAAAAAGATAAGATTGCCATTATTCATGCCGAAGGTGAAATTATTTATGGTTCTGATGAAACGGGTATCATTAGTGAGAAAAAATACCTCGGCATGCTCACCAAAATCAGAAATGACAAAAATATCAAGGCAGTTGTCCTCAGGGTAAACTCGCCAGGGGGAAATGCATTTAGTAGTGAAGCAATATGGAGAGAGTTAGAAAAAATAAAAGAAGCTGGCAAACCTGTGATCGCTTCATTCGGTGATTATGCTGCTTCAGGTGGTTATTATATTGCGGCTGGAGCTGATAGAATCATAGCAGAACCAAACACATTGACTGGATCGATAGGTGTATTTATGATTTTGCCAAATGCCACTAAATTGTTGAATGAAAAAATAGGCGTAAACTTTGATACTATTAAAACGCATCCTTTTGCGACCGGGTTTAGTCCAGTTGTGGAGCTTACAGACAAAGAAAAGGCAATTCTTCAAGAATCTACCTTAGATATATATGATCTGTTTATAGAACGTGTATCAACAGGAAGAAAAATGACCGTAGAAGCGACCAAAGAAATAGCTCAAGGTCGTGTATGGACAGGCAAACGTGCGAAAGAAATAGGTCTAGTTGACGAATTAGGAAATCTAGAAGACGCTATCAGAATTGCTAGCGAAAAAGCCAATATCACAAGCTATAAGGTAGTAGAGTATCCTAGTATTGAAGAAGATTTTATATCCACTTTGATTCGTGAAATTTCAAAAGGCAAGGATAATGAAGATATGACAAGTCTATTTGTAAGTAAAGAAGAAAGAAAGCTTTATGAACAATATCAACAAGTGAAAGGTATTCTCAGATGTAAGGAACCAAATGCAAGATTGCCATTTCTTTTTGAATTTAATTGATGCCAAATAATGCAGTATCTGGAACTGAAATCGGGAGAAATCACTATTTGTTTTCATAATAGCTGGATGGGTGTAGAAACTGTAGAAGTTAATGGTCAAACCTATTCAAAAAAATCGTCTGTTTATGGGGCACAGCATTTTTTTGTAATCAACGAAAATGGAAAACCAGTAAATTATTCCTTGATTTCTAAAGTAGCGGCAGATCATGTTTCCGTTGTGGTAGATTTATTTAAAGAAGGTAAACCTGTCTATGAAAACATACCGCTTCCATATGGCTCAAAACCTAAATCACCTGCCCTATTAGCAAAACAAGAAGGACTAATGAGACTCAAAATGTATGATATTGACATCGCTATAGACGAATTTAAGAAGGCACTACAAACTACACCAAATGATCCTGAAATCTATTTCAATCTTGCCTGTGCTTATTCCAATAAAGAAAAGGCTGATGAAGGGTTTGACTGTTTACGCACTTCTATTGAAAAAGGACTCAAAGATACCGAAAATATTCTCTCACACGACATGCTAGCCTACCTTAGAGTTCACCCAGATTTCAAGGATATCAAAAAAATATTAGAAAGGATAGCTTGACAACTCATTTTATATTTTGGTTAACTCAAATATTAATTTATTAAAAATCTGTAACTATTCAGGTGAATGTAGGACTAAAGTTATTTTGTCCATGCCAAAGGCAGACACGCACATTTTTTGCAACTTTCAAGCAAAAATACCGCCAAAATCAGATAGTTTTCCATTTTCACCACGGATTTACATCCTTGGTTACTAATATTTCACCCCTTTCGGAGTTATAACTGAATAGTTACAAAAATCTATTAGTTTAATAATTAATTGGTCAATTATGTTTATAAATAATTAATTGTTAATTATTTATAAATAGTTAATATAAATATATTATAATAGGAATATTTTGTATTTTTCTATTCTTCAAAACAACCT
>JBBRJL010000102.1:0-7686 GCA_038219375.1 Chitinophagales bacterium
GTCAGCAGGTCCAGCAGATTGGATACCGATGTTTACGGCGATGGAAAATGGTGGTGCGGTGTGGCAGATGCCGACGGAGCGGGAAGCATGGAGGGATGAAATGTGAAGTGATGAACGTTATGAGTTTGGCAACTAAAATTAATTTTTAACCAACCAAAGCATAATTATTTTAGTTTATCAATAAATATAATATCATGAATTACATTTTAACCTTTTGCTTTACCAACTTACTTATATTTAGTAGTTGTAAAAAACATGACCAAACTTGTATTGAGGAGTTATTTGATGGTTTCAAAACAAATTCTGGCTGCTTTGAATCACAAATTGATGAATATCTATTTAGCAACAAAACGGTATATGTATTTGAAAATCAATTTTGTTGTTGTGACCACACATCCGATGTATATGATACTGATTGTAATAACTTGGGCTTTTTAGGTGGAATTCAAGGTAATAGTTAAATAAATGGCAAAGATTTTTCCAAAGCTACGTTTGTAAAACAATATGGAAAAATTGATAATAGTACATAGATACCGATATTAAATTATTTATCAAACAAAACATAAACAACACTAAAATCTAAAATCAAAGATATGATCGTAAAAACAATGGCCGAAGCAGCGGCATCAGGTACAGAAGTAGAAGTGCTCTTTTGGGTAGGTTGCGCAGGTAGTTTTGATGCGAGAGCGCAGAGAGTCACCAAAGCATTTTCCACTTTATTGGATAAAGCAGGTGTTTCTTTTGCTATTTTGGGCAATGAAGAAGCTTGTACAGGAGATCCTGCACGTCGAGCAGGCAATGAATTTATATTCCAAATGTTGGCCTTGCAAAACATTCAAACGCTCAACATGTATGGTGTGAAAAAAATAGTGACCGCTTGTCCGCATTGTTTCAACACACTCAAAAATGAATACCCTGAACTAGGTGGCAATTATGATGTTGTACACCACACTCAGTTCCTACAAGAACTACTCCAATCTGGCAAACTAAAAGTGGAAGGTGGGTCATTCAAAGGTAAAAAAATCACTTATCATGACTCTTGTTATATCGGCAGAATCAATGGAATCTACGAAGCGCCTCGACAAGTATTAGAACATCTTGATGGCGATCTAGTAGAAATGAAAAGATGCAAAACAAATGGTCTGTGTTGTGGTGCAGGTGGTGCTCAGATGTTTAAGGAAGACGAACCTGGAGACAAACGTATCAATATCGAGAGAGCTGAAGAAGCTCTGTCCACAAATGCAACGGTGGTAGCTGCCAATTGTCCTTTTTGTATCACGATGATCACGGATGGCATGAAGGCAAAAGACAAACAAGATGATGTCATGGTGATGGATATATCGGAGATGATATTGCAAGGAGTGAAATAAAAAGACTGGCTTCTTCCCGATGTTTACACTTAACTTTTAATGCAAAAACTTTTGTTTTATTTCATTGTTGAGTCAGCTCCAAAAATGCTACCTTCTTGATAATCAATCGTTTTTACCCCTTAACCCGACGACCGACGACCCCAGACGACCCCCGGCCCTTAAAAGGGCGACTGCCTGAAGGGGTGACTGCCTGAAGGGGTGAACACCTGAAGGGGAACAACCCTTACCCCTAAATGGAAACAGTTGATTATTATATTATTATATATGTAAGATATTTAAATGTGACGTTATAATAACTTTTCGGACCGGACTCATTGTTTTTATATTTCAAAATAAAGAGCATGGTTTATTATCATAATTAGTCGGCTATCATTCAAAAAGATGAAGATATCTTCGTTTCTCCTCGTCCACAATTGGATATTGCAAGTCAGGGGAATAGCATTGATGAAGCAAAATATAATTTACAACGGGCAATCGAACTTTTTTCCGAAACAGCATCTGTAAACGAAATCAAACATAGGATTAAAAACGATGTTTACACAACAAATATAAGTGTTGCCACTTCTTGATGAAGGTATTTTCAGGTAAAGAAGTTTGTAAGGTTTTAAATAAATTTGGCTTTACATTAATGCTCAGTCCAGATAAAGAACTTGATGAAATGTGGTAAATTAAAGCTCGTAATTCTGCTTGATAGAATGCATGTGATCCGACCCATCATAAAACTTACGAATGATCGCTACCACTTCATCCGGATCGTCCACTATCGGAAGGAGATCTATGTCCTTTTCAGACACATTCCCAAACTGCTTGAGCATCACATCAATAATCCATTGTTTCAAACCACCCCAATATTCAGTACCCACTAAGACTACGGGTACAGGCGAAATTTTATTGGTTTGAATAAGTGTTAATACTTCAAATAATTCATCCAAAGTACCAAAACCACCAGGACAAACCACAAAGGCCTGCGCATACTTGACAAACATTACTTTCCTTACGAAAAAATAGCGATGATGTAGGGTGTTTTTGGCTTCGATATATGGATTGTTAAATTGCTCAAAAGGCAAATCAATATTTAGTCCTACTGAAAGCCCCCCTTGTAGGTAAGCACCTTTATTGGCAGCTTCCATGATACCCGGTCCGCCACCTGTGATCACACCGAATCCTTCATCTATAAACTTTGCAGCAATATTTGTAGCCAATTGGTAATATTTATCATCAGGTTTGGTACGAGCTGAACCGAATATTGAGACACAAGGATCAAGACGATTCATAATTTCAAATCCATCGACAAATTCGGCAATAACCTTAAACATTGTCCATGAGTTCTCTCCCTTGATTTCACTCCATTTTTGCATATGTCTGTGCTCATGTTTTTGGGGATCCTTAGATTGTTCACTCATTGTTTTTATTTTTTAATGTGAAGAAAATACCTGCTTATGCGGTTCATATGGCAGGTATTTGCATTAATTATCTATGTTCGATTGTTATACCAACTCTCCTTTATATTTTTCGTATTCCCCTTTCAAGTATTTGCTGAAAGAGTTAAAATCATCAAATTGGTCAAAAAGTGCTTGCATGGCATTACTAGAATGTGCTGCACTGTGGACGAAATTCTCTACATCTTTTCCAGTAATTGAATTACCTGAAAGGATAATCAAACGCTCTACGACGTTTCGTAACTCCCTGATATTGCCCGTCCAATTTACCTTTTGTAATAGATTGAGCGCAGCAGGCTCTACTTTTTTGTGAGGTACATGGTATTCATCACAAACTGCCCCAATAAAATGCTCTACGAGACCAGGTATATCTTCCGTTCTTTCATTTAGCGAAGGTACTTTGATAATGATAACAGCGAGTCGATGATACAAATCTTCCCTAAAATTTCCTTTAGCGATCTCAGCACGAAGGTCTTTATTTGTGGCAGCAATGACACGCACATCAACTGATAGGTCTTTTTCGCCACCCACTCTGGTGATTTTATTTTCTTGAAGTGCTCGCAATACTTTAGCTTGTGCCGACAAACTCATATCACCTATTTCGTCAAGAAACAAAGTACCACCATGTGCTTGCTCAAACTTGCCCAATCGTTGTTTTATGGCAGATGTAAATGATCCTTTTTCATGTCCGAATAATTCACTTTCTATCAATTCTGACGGAATTGCGGCACAATTCACTTCTACAATGGGATAATCTTTACGTTTACTATACTGATGTATCCATCTGGCTACCAATTCTTTACCTGTTCCGTTTGGACCATTTATGAGAACTCGTGCATCCGTTGGTGCAACTTTTTCAATAGTTGATTTGATCAGTACTATACCATCAGAATCACCAATGATTTCTTGAACCTTGGCTCCGCCTACTTTTCGTTGAAGTACCTTCTTTTCAGTGATGAGAGAAGATTTATCAAGCGCATTTCGCAAGGTAATGAGCAGTCTATTGAGATCAGGCGGCTTCTGAATGAAGTCAAAGGCACCTTTTTTTACAGCTTCAACAGCAGTATCAATATTGCCATGACCAGAAATCATTACCACAGGAGTATCAGGTGATATGTTTTGAATTTTTTCAATGGCTTCCATTCCATCCATCCTTGGCATTTTCACATCAAGAATGATTACATCAAATTGATTTTGCTTGATTTTTACGATGCAATCCAATCCATCGGATGCTTCATCTATGTCATATTTTTCGAATTCGAGTATGTCTCTAAGTGTCTTTCTGATGCTCTTGTCATCATCTACAATCAGAATTTTTGCCATAATAATCTATATTTTAAAACCCATTTTAATTATAACTGTCACAATGTCAAAAACGCATTGTTTTCAATTTAAAGCGTAAATATACATATCATATTTATTACATAGGTAATTTATAACATATCAATTTTACAAATATTAACTTTTATTATAATTTGTATTTGATTTTAACTTCAGAATATTAACTTTGCGCTTAGCTTTATTTTATGATACTTTCCGCAATAAAATGTAATAATGTATCATTACATTGACTTTAAATTTTAACCATACAACTCAAACGAATCCATGTCAAAACTCAATTTAGCTATTCTTGTAGGTGGTAAGTCAACAGAACACGAAATATCTCTAAGGTCAGGAAGAAGTATTATCCAAGCACTCAATAAAGACAAATATAACATCTCCATCATAGGTATTGATAAATGTGGCAAATGGTTTTTGTATGAAGATGAAAATTTTCTAGACAATGCAGATGATAACAAAAAAATATGTCTTAAACCATCGACAAATCAAGTTTACTTAGATACAGATGGGAATAAGACTTACCTTCATTCTAAAGACAATGACAATGAACTAGGACAAATAGACGTAGTATTCCCTGCGCTACATGGTGCATACGGTGAAGATGGTATGGTCCAAGGATTGTTAAGAGCCGTCAATGTAGCATTTGTAGGTGTCGATTTACTTGCATCTGCCGTAGGTATGGACAAAGACATTGCAAAAAGATTGTGGCGTGATGCTGGAATACCTATCGCTAAATTTGCAATAGTTACACCATCGAATAAATCATCAATAAACTATGATAGCTTGGTTTCTGAATTAGGTAGGGTCATGTTTGTGAAACCGGCAAATGCTGGTTCTTCAGTAGGTGTACATAAAGTTACCAATACTTCAGAATTTACAGAAGCTGTTGAAGATGCTTTGCAATATGATCGCAAACTCCTTGTAGAAGAAGCAATTACAGGCATCGAAGTAGAATGTGCCATATTGGGTAATGATAATCCAAAAGCTTCTGTCATAGGTGGCATCGTACCTACGGACAAGTTTTATTCCTACGATGCAAAATACATTAGCACTACTGGAGCAAAAACAATGATCCCTGTGCCAATGGAAGAAAGTTTAAGCAAACTTATACAAGAAACAGCGATCAAAGCGTACACTTGTATTGGAGCGGAAGGTTTGTCGAGGGTAGATTTCTTTTTGAAAGAAGACAATTCCATCATTCTTAATGAGATAAATACTTTGCCTGGATTTACGAATATAAGTATGTATCCAAAATTGTGGGAAGCGAGCGGAATACCATATAGTGATTTGTTAGACAAGCTTGTTGACTTAGGTATTGAGAGACATCAAGATATAAAAAACCTCAAAACTGTTTGGTAGTAACAAAAAAGTTTTCATTGCGAATCTGAAACAAATACTTAGTTATTAAACAAACTCAATATCGTAATATATATCAGAAAGCGGGATGGATACTCCCAAAGACTGGATATCTACATTCTCAGAGATGGCAGTATATTCCGTTTTTTGCCAAGTACTTTCTGCTACTTTGTACCATTTTACAACTTCAGCATTTGACTGAGAGACAATTATATACTCCATGAATGAAGGTAAGCTTTGATAAAGTCCAAATTTTTCGAACAAGTTGTACGTTTGTGATTTAGGAGATAATACATCCACTACCACTAAAGGATTACAGATAATGTCTTTTCTATTATTATAATATTCTGGCTGTCCACTTATGACCAATGCATCAGGATATAAAACCGAATTTAACTTTGGTATCCATATTTTTTGATCACTATTAATTGCAGTAAACCTGTTTTTCAAACCTTTTAGTCTAACAGTTATTTCAGTTAATATATTTGTTGCAATTTTGTTATGTATGAACGTAGCTCCTGCCATTTTTACAATTTTACCATCATAAAATTCACTTTTATACTTTGATTTTTCTTCACGCTGTAAATATACATCAAATGGATAACTCTTTAGAGATGCCCTTTTTTTGTATTTCAGTAAGTATTTCGATGATATCGAAGCAGTATTACTTATCATTTATACACATTTACCTTTAGGCAGAAGTAAAGTTTTTTTCTCAAAATTGGAAATCTTTAGTGCTAATAATCAAATAAAACCTCTTCACCTTCAGCCTTTATCAAAATTTGTGGATGGTCTGATGATTCTACTCTACCTATTATTTTGGCATCAATGCTGAATGATTGCGATATTTTGATGATCTCTTCTGCTACACTAATATCGGGAACATAACACTCCAATCGATGTCCCATATTAAAGACTTGGTACATTTCGCGGAGACTTAGACCTGATTCTTCTCTAATAAGTTGGAATAACGGTGGAATATCAAAAAGGTCATCTTTGACAATGCGGATATTTTTATCCATAAACTTACTGACTTTAGTCTGACCTCCACCACTACAATGGATAATTCCATTTACACTAGATCTGAATTTATCTACAATTGGTTTTAAAACAGGTAGGTAGGTTCGTGTCGGTGAAAGCACCAATTTCCCGATGTTTATTATTTCATCACCGATTAGAATGGTATCTGTCAGCTCCTTACTTCCAGAATATACCACATCCATTGGTATAAAATTATTAAATGATTCTGGATATCTAGATGCATACCCTTTGTTGAATACATCATGACGCGATGACGTAAGACCGTTGCTACCCATACCGCCATTATAATAATCTTCGTAACTAGCTTGACCTGAAGAACTCAGCCCTACGATGTAATCTCCTGGTTTGATATTGATATCAATAACATCTGCCCTTTTCATTCTCGCAAACGCAGTGTACCCAACATCAATAGTTCTGACAACGTCACCCACATCAGCCGTCTCACCACCAGCAAGCGTAATACTGATACCATGGTGGCCCAATTTTTCTACATATTCTTGAGCATAATTAATAATGGTTGAAATGACATCTCCAGGAATAATACTTTTGTTACGACCTATTGTAGACGAAACGACGATATTTTCTAAACAGCCTACACAGCCCATATCATCTAGATTCATAGCGATAGCATCTTCGACTATACCCTTCCACACAGACAAATCTCCAGTTTCTTTCCAATAAATATAAGCCAAACTAGTTTTAGTGCCTGCTGTATCGGCATGCATAATATTACAATAATCCTTGTCGCCAACCACAATATCTGGTATTATTTTGCAAAAAGCATTAGGAAATACACCTTTATCAAGATTCTTAATGGCTGCATGGACTTCATCTTTGGATGCAGAGACACCACGAAGATCGTATTTTAAACTGTTTGTCATCATAACGTATCAAAAATATACATTCTTTTAATGATGCAAAGGTAAGATACTAAGAAGACTCCACCTTATAATAGACGTGGATATCTTCAAAATATTGAAAAAAGGTAATAGAATCTTCTAAAACTTAATCAAAGAATCATCAATATAGTCTCCACATAGACAAAAAATCATTTTTCTAACAAGAACTAGATAGACTAATAGAGCAAAAAGAAAATGAATAAAATCAAAATAATATATTAGATCTAAGTAATAAAACCC
>JBBRJL010000103.1:0-7655 GCA_038219375.1 Chitinophagales bacterium
ATCATCTCCAAAAAGACTCAATTTATTATGGGCGACTTCTAATTCCTTCCGCAAATGGTCATTTTGTATCAAAAGGTTGGTGATTACGTCTATTCCTTCTAAATTTATACCCAAATCGTAATAAAACTGCGCCATTTTTTCGATTGCCTTCAGGTCTTCCATCAAAAGATATTTATCTTTATTAATAACTTTAATAGATATCAAACCATATTCGTCTAATGAATCAATAAATGACATTTCCACTTGATGGTATATACAGAATTGGTGTACAAGGACTACATTATCAATTGTCATCTTTGCTCAATTTTTGAAGTTCAATAAACAATTCTTTCTCTTTTGGGGTCAGTTTAGTTGGCAATTTAATTGAATATGATACATACAAATCTCCATATTCATTGTCCTTTTTGTATATTGGAAAACCCTTGCCTTTTAATTTTACCTTGGCATTAGATGGAGTGTCCTCAGATATCTTTAATTTTACTTGTCCGTCAAATGTATCAATCAGTATATCTCCACCTAGCACTGCTTTATATAAATCTATATCAATGGTTTTGTATAAGTTGATGCCTTCTCTTTTAAAACTCGTGTTATTTTCTATCGAAAAGGTTATGTACAAATCACCATTGGGACCACCATTGACACCAACACCACCATGACCAGCTATTTTTATCACCTGACCATCTTCGATTCCTGCGGGAAAGGTCAGTCTGATGTTTTTACCATTAACGGTTATGGTTTGTTTTTGTGTTTTGTACACATCTGTCAACTTCAATTGTAAAGAAGCTTGAATATCTTGTCCTCTAAATTTGCTTTGCTTGCTACGGCTACCTGATTCGCCACCAAACATAGAGCCAAAAAAATCAGAAAAATCGCCTGAATAATCGCCTGAATAACTTCCTTGACCAAATGATTGTCCTGACCTTTGCTGTGACTGAGATCTATTTTGTTGCATTTTTTCTACCTCGTCAGCATGTTGCCAATCTTTACCATGTTTATCGTATTTTTTTTTCTTCTCTGGATCACTGAGAACTTCATTGGCTTCGTTGATTTCTTTAAATTTTTTTTCTGCTTCCTTACTATTTGGGTTTAGGTCAGGGTGGTACTTTCTCGCCAATTTACGGTAAGCTGATTTTATTGCGCTTTCATCCGCCGATTTTGATATGCCGAGTACTTTATAATAATCAATGTAATCCATCTTAATGCTTTAAAGTCAACTTAAAATTCATTCAATCTATTAGTTTTGCGCAATAAAAGTACGTTTTTTAAGGAGTAAAATCATGGAGTAAAATCATCTTCTATTATGATCTAAATTATACAGAGTTTAAAGTAATACATCTAACCTCAACAGAAATTGTTAAAAAACCATAATTGTATTTTACTGCCATATTTCCAAAATTTCATCGTCTACTTTGGAGTGATTAAACGAAATGATTTGTATAATAGATGAAACGAATTTAGAGCTTATGGCTCTTCAGCATTTGTTATGACGGCTACATTCTGATAATACTTCTAAATAAAAGTGCAAAGGTGCATAAGCAAATAGTTAAAATATTACACAATTTCTAATTTTAATTACATAGTTGACTGATTATACACAAAGCAGCATGAAAATGCAGTGAATCTTTGTCAAATGACAATAGGAATTCCTAATTCATGAGATTGTCATAAAAATAAAAGATGAAATGTATACCTTTCGTTTAATCCAAATCTATTAGGGTAATTTGCGGCAATAAGTTTTCCACATCTTCTTTACGACATAGTTCTGTTCCAGGATTTAATGTGGTTGCGGTACCACAAGCAACACCATATTTTACAGCTTCTGTAAGTTGATTTCCTTGGTTTAAGGCATGAACAATACCTGCCACCATGCTATCTCCGGCTCCAACTGTACTTTTTCTTTCTATTATGGGAGGTTTTATTTGCCTTGAAATGGATGATGTCACCAACATAGCACCTTCGGCCCCCATAGAAATCACAACTACTTGGCACTTTCCTGATTCTATCAAAACTCTAGCTTCAGTTTTAATCTCATGTGGTAATAGTTCCTTCTTGCCTGCGAGCGCACTAAGTTCACCTAGATTGGGTTTGATCAGAAAAACACCCGCTTCTACTGCATGTTTCAATGCATCTCCTTTGGTATCGACGATCAATTTTGCTTTTTTCTTGATGGCTATTGCGGATATTTCTGCATATATAGACAAAGGGACTCCTGGTGGCACACTCCCGCTGACAATGATAAATGTAACATCATCGAGTGCTTCGAGTTGGAACAAAAACTGTTCATACTCACTTTTATTCAAAGGTGCCATAGGCATTCCCAAGCGATATTGTTTATTATTAGACTCATCCAAAATGGTGATGTTCTCTCTAGTTTCATTAATGCCTGGTATAACTAAAGTAGCAATATTTTCATTCTGCATTAATAGATCAAATTTTTTACCCGTACAACCACCAGAAACATACATAGCCTTAGCAACACAACCTAGCTTATACAAGGCCCGTGCCACATTTATACCACCACCTCCTGGTTCTTCTTTCACAGAAGTACAGTTCATTTTGATATCTGGAGACAAGACGGCTACATTTGTACTTTTATCAATACAAGGACTGAAAGTAAGTGTAATTATATTTGACATATTATTATTTAAAAGCAAATTTAAAAAACAGATCCACCAATATCCTCAAGATGAATTCTTTTTTTAAATTCTTTTAGATTTTTGAAATAAGTAGGTGTCAGCCCTGTCACCTTTTTGAACTGATTGGAAAGGTGGGCTACGCTACTGTAATTTAATTTGTAAGATATCTCTGACAAATTGAGCTCATCGTACAATAACAATTCCTTTACTTTTTCAATTTTGTGGGCGATGATAAAATGTTCTATGGTCGTACCTGTGATCTCAGAAAATAAACTTGCCATGTACGTGTAATCATGTTTTAGTTTTTTTCCTAGATATTCCGAAAAATTGACAAGAGGTACTTCATCTGAATAATGAACCATCTCAATAATGATATTTCTAATCTTTTCAATAAGCATTGCCTTTTTATCATCAATCAATAGCAAACCCGACATAAGTAAAGTTTCTTTCAGAATGGTTAATTGATCAAGGTTGAGTTCTTCTTTGATGTCTATTTCCCCAAGTTCTATCGTTCTATAATTCAATCCCATACTTACAAGTGCCGCTTTCACAGCCATCTTGCATCGGATGGAGACCATATATTTTATATACAATTTCAAAATGGTAATGTTGGTTATTGCATACAACCAAAAAAATCAAAATATAGTTACAAAAAAATAGGATAAAACAAAATTAACTTCAATAAAGACAAAATAAGACTGATTGTTAAAGAATAATTGATTTCCAATGATTTAAAATAGAATTTGATTTTAATTACGAAACAATCTTCGACAAGCCTAGTAACCCCACTTTATTTTCAATTAATACCAATTGGTATCACATTCTATCTAATAGTTTAGATTAATTCATATATTTGTCAATATAAAGGTGGGTATAACCTTTGGAATTAAGTTTGTGCATTTTGTTATACACACCCTAAATTGGATAATTTATAGGCCTAACCAAATTGAACCACTAATCATAAAAGCTTAAAATACCACTGTCGGAAAAAAAAAATATACAAATCACTTCAGAAAAAGAAGAACTCCACATCAAAGCTGGCAAATATGCTACCAAAAACGAGCATCTACCCATTAATGAAAAGCTGTAACATAAAAACCCTACATTAAAGATCTTTTATCATCCATATATTACATGAAGTATGACCAGAATCACCAAGTGCACTTGGTATTCTCTGAAAACCATAATTTTCATACATAAGCACGGCTTTTGAAAAATGTGGTAAGCTTTCTATATATATTTTCTTAAAACCATGTTCTGCTGCTGAAGCTAAAGATAATTCAAACATCTTTTTGCCTATTCCTACACCACGTGAACTAGATTGTAAATAAAATTTTACGAGCTCCACCGTATCGCCATCTAATCCATCAGTAGGATAAATCCCACAACACCCAATAATTTTGGACTTCTCTTCAGCGACCCACAATACGGCATTTTCCCGATCAAACAATTCATAGAGCGCATTAGTCGTCGGATCAGAATAAACGGTACCTATCCTAGGAGCATCATATTCGACAAAAACCGTTCTGATCATTTCTGCCAAATACGCATTGTCGCCCCTTTCGATTTGTCTGAATTTTATTATTTGTTCGGTCATGATAACTTATTAAAAATGCAAAATTAGAATAATTTAACACATATTACTTTTAGTATCCTTACAATTACCGAAAACAGAGAAAATCCATTTCATCAGACTAAGATGATTACCTCCTGAGATAAAAAAATAAAGAACCATGCTCCACAGTAAGTTCGCAAATAAAATAGCTATTTTCTTTTCTTTATGGGGGCTTCAGAAAAAGGGTTTGTTTCAAGATTTAACTTATCTATGTACTTCAGCAATACTTCAAAATTATTTTGTTTTCTTTCTTGTTCATATTCTGCCAATAAATCAGGATGTTCTTGTAACCTACCTTTTATATAGTCCTTATTCAAAACCCTAGCGTTTCCAGTACGTAAACTTAATACATGCCAATCATGATAACTATTACTTTTAGAAGCAAGAACGGCACCGCCTATGGCTCCTATGGCTGCCGAATTTAATATCATTTTACCTGTAGATACACATGAATAAAACGTTACAAAATTTCCATAACTAATAGCTAATGCGTATCAAGATTGCAATTTCTGATGTTTGCAGTTGATAAAAACCGAATCATTTTTGACGTAAGCATATATTATCTTTTTGATATAGTCCTTATCTAAAGAATCGGAAACCGACTCAAATTTATAAGTATTTCCACCGTTTACGAAAATATCTGTTGAAGATCTGATGATAGTTTTTAAATCTGTATTAAATGCAGGCGTTCTACTTTTAAATTGTTCGTGGGTAAGATATACGCCATTGGGAAATCCAAAATATTGTGCGAATGCACAAGTCCCAATACTAGCACAAAATAATAACGTAATTATACTTTTCATATTTAAATAATTTTTAAAATTTCTGAATATTAGGCCAAAGGTATATTTATTTATTTTTATTTCAAAAAATCGGTATTTGAATCCACCATTACTATTAAAGATTTCCTATAACTTTTCATTGGTCAAAGTCTTACCTGATTTCAAATCCACATACCCTTCCGCTTCTGATTGATTGGTAATCATATATAACATAAATTCTCAATTGCTTTATGACTTTGGCGCAAAAAATCTTACCCTAATAAACCATTCTTCCATATATTTTTCTTTTTAACATATTGTAATGTTTACCTTTGCCTTATAATTTTTAAAGAATATGATCGGATTATTACGTTTTTTCGTTTTTACTTTTGTGGTTTTATTATTTTCTACTGAAATATTGGCTCAAGAAAAGCCAACTTTTATACGTAAAGACCACTCAGACCAAGCGTGGTTTATGGAGATTTTGAAGGAAAAACCTAATTATGCTTTTGTAGAGAAGTCCTTTAATGAATTCTTTACGCAACATCCTTTAGAAAAAAGTCAACAAAAAAATCGGGTGAGAAGATGGCTGATGACTGCAGTATCTGCCCAAGACCAAGATGGAAATGTATTGGCTGTAACTACTACTAAGGAAGATGAAAACATCATCACTCGTGCTCAGCAACAAGGATTCCGAAATTACCAAAAACAACAAAAATCACAACTGTCAGAAAGAAACAACCCAAACCCACCTAATGCTACATGGAACGATAGCGTAGGTACATGGCGAATGATAGGCCCTTACCATATTAGTGATAGAGAAGGCGTATATAATATGTATGGTGGTTTTAATGATCGGGTATTTATTAATAGGCTCAATCCACAAAACATGATTGCAGGTCAGTCTTATGGAGGATTGTGGACCTCACAAAATGGCGGATCTACTTGGAAACTTACCGATGGGGCGTTCAAAAATGGTACGAATGAATATGCAAATAGAGACATGTATTACGGAGATATAGAAGTCCATCCTGCCAATGCAAATAGAATTTTAGCAGGTACTCATGCAGGTGTTTTGATTTCTACCAATGCAGGTGAATCTTGGACTTTGGCAGACTCTTTAAATCAAGATGACAAACCAGGCGAAAGGGCTTACTTCGTAGCTCAAAAACCTAACGATGAGAATGTAATATTGGCTAGTTATGGCAAACGAATCTTTAGATCTACCAATGGCGGGTCTACATGGACTATGGTTTTTGATAATAATTCGGTAACTCACAATTTCAATCAAAATCAACATAATGATGGCACCATATATCAGCGTCGGTACAATTTTGCAGGAATGGACTTTCATCCTACCGATCCAAATATCGTCTATCTTAGTGCGCTCAATAGTAGCAACCAAGTGTGTCTATACAAATCTATCAACGCAGGCGCGAGTTTTACTTTACTTGTGAACACGACCAAAAGTAAATTCCTAAAGATGATGATAACACCTGCAGATCCTGAACATGTATATTTCGGTACTTTATTTACCGATGTAGAAACACCTGCCGCAGACGATGGCATTTACAAATACAATACTAATGGAGCTTTGGTGAGTTTTAGCCCTATACAAGGCATCACTGTTTCAGGGTTGGTAGATGATGTAGTAGTATCAGAGACAGATTCAAAAGTCTGGTATATGGGAGGTTACGCAGCAAGTGCTGTACATAAATCTATAGATAATGGACTTACATGGAATTTTTACAACACTCATTATGGTTCTGGTATTACGGATTATGTCCACCCGGATGTGAGATCTTTTGCTGTAGTGGGCAATACAGTTTTGGTAGGCACAGATGGCGGATTGCATATATCGACAGATGGCTCATTTAATTTTTATTCTGCGGGCAAATGGATATCTGCCATCGACTTGTGGGGATTTTCTTCTTCATTCAAAGGTGATGTAGTAGCAAGTGGCGATGATCATGGCCCATCAGAGATAAGATATGCAGACGTGGATCGAGGTTGGGTACCGATCGGTGGTGCTGATTCAGGGGAAATACAACTGAATAACTGCAATACAGACTTTGCTTATGGACGTGATGTATATTCTCGATTTATGGCGGTCAAAACAAATGATACGACCTATGTTAGAAATTCAGACGCTCTACTTGATGCCCAATATAAATATCTGTCACAAGATCCTGATTCTTATTTTGCTTTCTACCCTTCCAAAAATAAGATACTCAAGAAGTCTATTGATAATATGAAAACATCAACAGACTTGTACACTTTCACCAATAATATTACTAAAGTAGAAGTAACTCTAAAAGACAATAACAAGCTTTTTGTATTAGAAAATAGAAACAAAATCCACAAATCTATTAATGGTGGTGTCAGTTTTGTAAATATTACGCCATCATCTGCTATTACTAGCGGACAAACCCTAATCACAGATATCGAAATAGATGAAACAGGCAATAACATTTGGTTGTCATATGGAAATTCACAAACTATCTGTAAAGTAGTACATTCAAATAATGGAGGCACTACATGGACCAATATTACCAATGGAGACCTCCCTAGCCTGCCACTCGAACATATCACTTACCAACGCGGTACCAATGGCATGGTGTACGTCGCAATGAAACGACAAGG
>JBBRJL010000104.1:0-7602 GCA_038219375.1 Chitinophagales bacterium
TGGAGCGCCAATAAAATCAGGTTTTGAAGATAAAATAGTCTTTGATGACGTGTCTTTTCAGTACAAAGATACAGATTTGCAAGCCCTTGACCATGTATCCGTTTCTGTAGTGAAGGGTCAAGTAGTAGCGCTCGTAGGTTCTTCGGGTGCGGGCAAGTCAACTTTTGTCGATCTATTACCAAGATTTTATGATGTCACGTCAGGAAGTATCACCATAGATGGTATTGATTTGAGGGACCTTGATTTGACATCAATCAGAAATTTATTTGGTATAGTGAGTCAAGACGCTATTTTATTTAATGACACCATAGCAAACAATATAAGATTCGGCGCAGAGCGTTATTCTGAGCAGGAAGTCATGCAGGCGGCAATTATTGCGAATGCACACGACTTTATATCTGTTTTGCCTGACGGATATGCTACCAATATCGGAGATAGAGGTCTCAAGTTGAGTGGCGGGCAAAGACAACGATTGACAATTGCAAGGGCAATCTTGAGAAATCCTCCTATTCTTATCTTAGACGAAGCAACTTCTGCCTTAGACTCTGAGTCTGAAAAACTAGTCCAAGAAGCACTTCACAAAGTAATGCAAAATAGGACATCAGTCATAGTGGCACATAGATTGTCCACGATACAAAATGCTGATTTAATTTTAGTACTAGAGAATGGGCGAATCATTCAATCGGGTACACACAATGAGCTTTTGGACGGTGGTGGAGCTTATAAAAAATTTGTAGAAATGCAGTCTTTCGCTTAAGATTATGGTATCAATAATGGATATAAAAAACAAATTGCGTCAATCTTTTACAGATCATTTTGGAAAGTATGATGTTGAAATATTTTCACCCGGAAGGGCCAATATCATAGGCGAACATACGGACTACAATGATGGATTCGTACTGCCATTTGCCATTAGACAAGGCATATATTTATTTGCTGCTAAGTCTGAAAATTCAATTATAACTATCATTGCTTCCGATACGGATGAGAAGACTACTATAGATTTGACCGATATCAAAAGTCCGAAATATGGTTGGGAAAAATTTGTTTTTCAAGTTATTGCCGCAGTAGGCCAAGACAGACTATCTGGTTTTAATCTTGTTTTTGGTGGTGATTTGCCTATAGGCGGAGGTATATCTTCTTCATCTGCACTTACTTGTGGTCTCGTTTCTCTCATCAATGACTTATGTAGCCTTGGTATGAATGCTGACGATATCGTACAAAAATCTGTAGAAGCAGAACGTGGCTACGGTGTGCGAGGCGGCATCATGGATCAGTTTACGATCATAAAAGCGCTAGAAAATCATGCCATACTACTTGATTGTAAAGATAATTCATTCACTCAAGTTCCTTTAAATCTTGGCTCTCATAGCTTTTATCTTTTTAATACCAATGTCAAACACAATTTATTACACACAGATTATAACAATCGTCGGGCAGAATGTGAGCATGCTGTTGACATTATTTCTGAAAAATATCGATACATTACATCATTGAGAGATTTAGAAATGTCTGAATTAGAAAAGTTGAAAAGTATCTTAGATGAAAAAGTATACCGTAGAGTTGGTTTTGTAATTACAGAAAACCAACGAGTAGCAGGTGCTAAACTTGCACTTGAAACAAATGATTTGGCAGCATTAGGCAAGTTGCTCAAAGCATCACACGTTGGATTGTCTCAAGACTATGAAGTAAGTTGTCCAGAGTTAGATTGGTTGGTCGATATTGCATCAGATAATCATAACATCCTTGGAGCAAGAATGATGGGTGGCGGATTTGGTGGTTGTACTATCAACCTAGTGAAAGCCAAACTTGACCAAAACTGGATTGATAAAATATCCGAAAGGTACAGCATTAAATTTGGCATTGACATGGCTATTTTGCCTATACAAAGTGGAAACGGGATTCAGTCTAATATCTATAATTTGTGAAATATTAATAGATCATGCGAATCAAAATTTCTTTGTTTTAAAAACAAAGAAGGAAGATTCCTTTTCGTAAAAAAATGGTGAAACACATACCTAAGTACCGACTGCCCTAATGTAGAGGTCGCTCCCAACGTATATCTAGCTTCCATCTGGCTGAATATCTTATCTCATCATTCTATTTTGATCACATGATTAGTATGATTCATTAACCCATTTCGGTCAGAAAGGGATTAAAGGTTGATCAAAAAAAATATTTTAAACTAATTTTGGAAAGAAGATAGTTTTTTATAATGATATGATAATCAGTAGTATATTTATTCGTATTTTAGTTTGTAACACATAAGGAATTGCATAGGTTAGGACTATAACTGTATCTTTGCGGTGTATATTTTAAAACGAGTTTCAAAACAAATCTGGGTACTAAAAAAATACTACAAGTGGTTACAATAAAGATAGGAGAGAAATTGCAGAGCGCAAATGCTCTTAATCAGACCCAAAACTCAAAGGATTACAAATAACCATAAATATAAAACAAAGACCCTTTTCAAAATTAAAATCTGTAGTACACAAACCGAAACTTAAAAATTTAGAAAGTCCTGTAATTAGGGCTCTTCCGTCAGGTTGACAAGCAATCTTGGTTAAATTAAGATATTATTTACTTATAATAATAAGATTATCTTTTATTTCAACTTTAAATGCTAGGGTGAAGAGTAGTTGATAATCTAAGTTGTATTTTCTGAAGTAGCTCACACTTGAGTCTAAACATAAATGCATAGCTACATCGGTCATACATCTTTTCTGGGGAACAAATAAAGATAGTCTAAAAAGTATAAAACCCTTATTGAAAAGCTATTGCTTTGGATGGAATCAAACAATCCTCCTAAGTTTCTGAAATAATCCCGTTCATAATTTTTATCAGAATTAAAAATCTGGTTTTTCCATACCATCACGATATCACTACCGGGTGCAAATCTCCAATTATATTGCAGATCTATATTAAAAATATTGACATTACGGTCATATATAGGATCACCTACATCATTATAACCATTAAAATTTATGTTGTCTACATTCCCCTCCTGAGATAAAGTGCCGAATGATTGATATCTGACTTTATCCCAATAATGCCTGACACGTACATTTATGTTCATGACACTATTAAAAGTAAATTTGCTCGTCAAGGAATTTTCCACAATTAGTCGGTCTCTCAAACCCATTAGTATATCCTGCGGGCTTACATCATCTAGCGGTAATGCAAAATTTTTGTTTACATAACCAGGCTCTTCTGTAATAGATGTGATGGTAGTAGCGGTAAATATGGAAAACTTATCGCTCAGCCTGATTCGTGGATTAATACTCGCAGAAATGTTGTTTCGACCTAGTGCATCAAAATCTCTGATACTAAACCTTACATCATAAGCAAAAGGTTTTCTATAGTCAGATGACACAAATCCGCCGATGTTGTAGCTCTTGGGCAATATGAGCGGTCTGTTGAAGTCTAATGTTCGGGGTTCGAAATAATCATACGTCTCCACAGGTTCAATTCGACCATTAATTCCTAAAGCAAATCGAGTTTTCCACATCATAAAGCCCGAAAAATTTATGCCAAAATCTGTAAAAACATCTGGTTTGTAAAGCCTAGAATATGTGGTATTTACATCTAAGCTATATCGCTGTAAGTCTTCATTTTTAGGTTTGTATTGTGTATAACCGCCCTTTGCATAAAATATTTTTTTATTTGGTCTCAATAAAAAACCCATATCATTCGGATCGTAATTTTCAGATTCGACACTATGACCAGCTTCATAGGTATAGTTGCCACTTATTTTACCGAGCGCTACATTATAGGAATGACCCAAATCTGTAGAATCTCGATACATTTTCTGTGATAAGACTCCACTACCTGAAATGAAAAATCGTTGGTCTTTTGTTTTGAAATTAAAGAAAGTACCAGTCACATTGGCATCATAATCACTGCCTTCGCGTAGTACATTCGTATTGATCAAACTTATGAAGGAGTTGTTTTTTAGATTTTGGTCGATGACAAATGCATTATAATTCGTTGTCGAGTTGGTCTTAACACTTCTTTCTGTACCGTCTGAACGTCTCACAGTGGCAAATTCTTCGCCAACAATGGCATTAAAAACACCTAAACCTGTACCGCCTTTGGTACGACCAGATATTTTGGTCGCATTAAATAGTTGTGTGATTTCAGGATTGTTTTGGATACTTTCGCCTTGCGATATTAAGTTATTAATATTGTCATAATTAAGTGGCGAACCACCTATTCTCCGAGAATAAAACAGATTGCCTTTGTTAAATAATTCTGTACCTTCTGTAAAAAACTGTCTATTCTCATCAAAAAACACTTCAAAAGGACTCAGATTTAATACTTGTTTGTCTGATATTACCTGACCAAAATCTGGTATGAGCGTCATATCAAGGGTAAAGGCATCGTTAATCCCATATTTGAGGTCGAGTCCTGCACTATATGCAGTACCTGATTGAAGTTTTTGGGTGTTCGAATTGGGATTGTAAGTGGTATTTACATATCCAGACAGATATGGTGTAAGAGATAGCCTTACGGGCGATTTTACATTTTCAATACTAGTCACGACTCCTGCTTGTTGTACCCATCCGTCTATCAGTGGGTCTATAGGACTCCAATAAGAATATTCTCTTAACCTTCTTATTTCCCTACCAAACTGAACATGCCAATCTTGTACTTCTGACGCTGGAAATCTCAAAGAAGAATAAGGAATTTTTATTTCTATTGTCCAGCCAAACTCATCTATATTTACAGCACTTTCCCAAACAGCATTCCAATTTGAATCTTCAGAATTGTTAGAGACAATAGCTTCTCCTTGTACCCCTGAAGCTGTCACAGTAAATAAAAAACCATTTAAACCAC
Organism: Chitinophagales bacterium; assembly: GCA_038219375.1. GTDB lineage: Bacteria > Bacteroidota > Bacteroidia > Chitinophagales > Saprospiraceae > OLB9. The sequence goes on from JBBRJL010000104.1 coordinate 4,837, forward strand.
TCTTGTAAGTATCAAAAAAGACAGAAAAATTATCCGCATTTCCTATTCGGTCCCTTAGGGATAATTCTTTTAGAATTTTATTAGGCTCAGTGTCATACATCCTTGCACCTATGTACACAGCATTGTTATCATATATGAAGTATGATTCTGTCTCGAATGTGGAAGGCTTACCTGGTACAGGTTCGTTTTGGATAAATGCCGTGGCCTTTTCTGATGTCTTCCATATATCTTCTGTGAGCAAACCGTCTATTTTGAGAGGCTCTGAACACCTATTCGCTTTGATAGATTTATTTGGATTGGCCGCATTGATATCCAAATATGAAAAAAATACTAAAATGCAGAGAAAATAGAATGACTTCAATCTGTTATATTTTGATCTTGCAAAGATATGATTAAGAATTTGAATGGTTTATGTTAAATTTTACATTTAACATAAAATGGTTACCTATGGAGTCTGTAGAATATTAAAATATTGTACCTTTGCAAAAAAAAATAAGATATTATGACTAGAATTAAAATTTTGTTATTTTTATTATTCGTAGGAATTATTAATGCCCAAAATCCAGTATTGGTTAGCGACATACGACCCGGAGCAGCAGGTAGTGTGGAGGACTGGGGTACAAGTTCTGTCCAACTTGGAGAAAAGATTTTTTTTATTGCAAATAATGGGACAATAAAAAGTGGTCTTTATGTCATGGAAAATAATGACGTAAAACTATTAAAAAATTTATGCATCAATTGTCAATTAGCATCAGAGATGGCTTTATTTGATGGCAAAGTTTATTTTACAGCTTCAGAAAATAATAAATTGTCTCTATGGCACACAGATGGTACTGAATCGAATACCAAATTTGTCACTGATATAAACCACTTTAAAATTGATAATTTTTTTGTCGCAGATGAATACTTATATTTTACTTCAAATGATAATTTGTATGTTATAAATGACATGTTGGGTGTTAAAATTATTTCGGGTATTAATGCAGAATTTTCAACAAATGGACTAGACAATTTGGACTATAACAAAGTATGCAAATACGAAAACGGTATAGCTCATCTTACTCTAGAAAATGATTCCATATTACTTTACAAAATAACAGATACCCACATACTTTTAGGAAAATATAAGATTGACAATACATTCATAGATTTTCATGGATTAAATGTAGTTTCTAATGGACTAGTGTATGTTTATGATAATGAAATGTACAATTGGCGAAAATCTTCAGGTAATATAGTGAAAAATTCTTTTTCTGTCGGGAATAAAATATCTAGAATTATTCCTTTTAAGTTGAACGAGCCACTTGTTTTTGTGTCATCAAATGGATATTATCTATTAAAAGGTACTGCCACTGTGACTCTAACAAAGTTTTCATCTAGATGGGATAACTTATCTCAGAATGATGAAATACCAAGAACTGTCCATAACGAACAAATGGTGTTTTTTGCAGATGATTTTAACAGCTCTAATGACTACATAATCAGTACAGATGGCACTACTTCCAATACTAAAGAGTTTGTTGCAGAAAGCAGTTATCCATCTAACTTCTACAATATAAATCAAAATTGCTTTTTTGCAACAGGAATAAAAAACGGCTTCGAACCAATTTTGTACAATTACGATTTTGACTCCAAAAATCTAACAGAGATAAAGAAATTTAGCCAAAGTTCACTCCAAAGTAATACTATCATGATACTTGGTGTAGTAGGTAAAAGAATTTTTTATTTAGGAAACCTAGACGCAAATGTTGGGAGAGAACTATATTACATCGAAACAGATATTAATACATCCACAGATGATGTTAATGCGATACCATCAGATTCATATTTTAATATAAATAAATCAGGTGAAAACTTAATTGTCACTAATGATCAAAAATCTGATGAAAGGATTCATGTTTCTATTCATGGAATGGATGGAAAACTATATCAGAAGTTTGATAGCCAAACTAACCTAAGTTTTCCTATAAGAGCAATTAGTAATGTTTATGTTGTAATGATTTCTAATGAATCAGGTCAAAAAGTGATTTCAAAAGTTTTTATTGAGCAAGAATAATTTTTAGCAATTTATTTAAATAGATTTGAATATTAAAAAGATTCTCATCATAAGATTTAGTTCTATTGGCGATGTGGTCATTACCACCCCTATAGTGCGTTGTATTAAAAAAGAATTGGGTGCTGAAATTCATTATCTCATCAAGCCAACATTTGCACATGTCATCCATGAAAATCCTTATGTCGACCACATTCATCACCTGAAAGATAATATTCAAGGAACTATTAACGCACTAAAAGCAGAAAAATTTGATCTAATAATAGATTTGCAGAAAAACCTTCGGTCTTATAAAATTAGTTCAGCTTTGGGGTGCAAAACTATTCGCTTTGACAAAATGAACATTGGTAAATGGATAGCAGTAAATCTGAAAATAAACAGATTGCCCAATAACAAACATCTAGTTGATAGGTATTTTGAATCCTTGCAAGAACTGGGAATAAAGGATGATGGCGAAGGTCTCGATTATTTCATCATGCCTGAGGACGAATATGATGCACAGGGATTGGTACAAGGGATTCATTATCAAGTCTTAGTATTGGGCGCAACATATTTTACAAAGAGAATTCCAAAGGAAAAGTGTGAAGAAATCATTGCAATTTATGATAAACATACCATCCTACTAGGCGGCACAGATGTGTCTGAACTGGCAGAACAATTGTCTACTGAATTTCCTGAAAAAGTTATTAATTATTGTGGAAAAATAGGGCTCG
>JBBRJL010000105.1:0-7590 GCA_038219375.1 Chitinophagales bacterium
CAGCTCATTAGCAAAATTGATCTTTAAGAAATGACACAACACTTAACAGAAAAATACATTCCTGCATTGTATTGAAACAACTTTTATCAAAAAGTAAAAAGTTACTTTTGATACCAAACTTATTTTTTAAGGGGTGCAATAAATTCTAAAAAGGAATTAAACAAAGTTTTTCGGACAACTTCATTAGATAACTCTTTGCAAAGATACATAATTATTTCCATTTAAAAGGACAAAATAAGTTCATAAGAATAAATATTTTATATATATATATATATATATATATTGAATATCAGTTAGTTACAAAACGATTTATAAAAATAAAAATATGAAAATCAACCAAAATTGGTTAGAAAATTCTGCAGATTAAATTCGACAATCACCCCCTACTCCTGCCTCACAAAAGCACTTACCTTACCTGCACGGATAGAAGGCAGCAATGATGCCAAATAGCCTATGATCATCACCGTAATGGAGACCACTATAAAATCTATAAATCGCAACTCAATAGGATAAGCATCAATGAGAAAACCATCGGGAATGCTGATGAGTCCATAGTTTTTTTGCATCCAGTATAAAACCAAACTAAGTATAAAACCAAAAACAAGCCCAATCACCGATATCAAAAAACCGAGGGTCAGGAAGATCCACCTGATACTTGATTTTGTGAAGCCCATAGACATAAGAATAGAAATGTCTTTCTTTTTTTCTAGCACGATCATCCACAATGACCCTACTAGATTGAAGGCGATGATCAATAGTGTGAGGCAGGCGATCAAAAAACTGATCCACTTCTCGATATTCATAATTTTAAGGAAACCTTCGTCTTGTTGGTATCTATTTTTAATAGTATATTGATTGCCAAGCACTTTTGATAGTGATTTGATGACTGTATTTTCGTTTGTGCCAGGTTTTACCTTTATTTCGATAGCGCTGAAGTGATCATCGAGCTTTAAGATCTGATTGACTAGGTCAAAATTGATCAGGACATACTGAACATCTATATCGCTTCCCACAGAAAACGTTCCCGAAGGATAAAATTGCAATGAATTGAAATCTTTGCCCAATGGGCCTTGATCATCTTTGGATGGCATGTAAGCGGTGATGACCGCAAAAGCGTCTGCTGGATTTACAGAAAGTTTTGTATTCATGCCTGACCCAAGCAAAGCATAATCCACCTCATCATCAAAATTTGCGCTACCTGAGATGATCGACGAGTCTAATCCTGTGACGTACACAAAATTTTCGTCTACACCCTTGATGATGCCTACTTCTTGAGAGCCTTTATAGTCAAAAAACGATGTCTCTTCTAGGGTGAAAGAAATGCGATCTATTCCATCTATATTTTTTATGAGATCTAGATTGATGCTGTCTTTGCTGATGTATTTGCCTTGTACGAGTGTGACCTTGATATCTGGATTGAAAGTATTGAGCATTCCGGAAAGTAAGCTTTCAAAACCATTAAAAACAGATAAAATCAAGATGAGTGCCGCTGTACCTATAGACATACCTATGACCGATATCCATGTGATGATATTGATGGCATTGGTGGTTTTTTTGCCAAATAGATACCTCGAAGCAATAGAAAAGATCAACTTCATGGGTGCAAAAATAGGCTAATAAAGGCATAGCTGTGCCCAAAATGAAAGATTATTTTAAATGAAGATGGTTTGCACTATTATTGGAATAGGCCCAACTTGTAGCCCGAGATAGCTCTGTAGACAATTGACTGGACATTGGGACGATAATTTCTATTATTGAAAGTTTGATTATTGGCTGATGGGTAGGTTCGATTGGCACAAAAAACATATACTAAATTATGCTCAGGATCAGCAAAAGCAGCAGTACCTGTGAAACCCGTATGACCAAAGGTGGCATTGGATGCGAGAGGAGACATATTTCTCACCTTGCTTGCATTTATATCTTTCATATCGAAACCCAAGCCGCGTCTAGTGGACTTACCATTCCTACTAGTAAATAATTCTACCGTCTCTGGTTTTATAAACGATATACCTCCGTAAGATCCTTTATTGAGCAACATTTGCATGATGACAGCAACGTCGTTGGCATTGGAAAAAAGACCCGCATGACCTGCTACACCTCCCATCATGGCTCCACCTGCATCGTGCACATGACCTTGTAATGTCTGAAATCTGAAGTAATTGTCAATTTCAGTTGGTGCAATACCTGAGGCTAAATGTTGACCAAGTGGATTAAAAGTAGTGTACCTTAGCCCTAATGGCTTATAAAAATTCGTAGAAGTATATTCATCAAGTTTTTTACTGGATTCGTTTTCCACCACCTTTTGCATGATATAATATCCTAGATCGCTGTATTTATAATTGTTATTTCCAGACAATTTGCTGGTATAGATAGCTTGCCACAAAGAATCTCTGTAGTCGGTGCGCATAAACATGTTTTTTGCGATAGGAATGGTGTAGTTTTCTTTGAGTAAGGTACTGTAATAAAGGCTATTGTAAGATTTTGTCTTTCCCGTAAGAGTTGTTTTATTGTAAAAAAGAAGTCCTGCTTGTAGACCTGCTCGATGTGACAATACATCTTCCACTTTTATATTGGCTTTGTCCGTGCCGTTGAGATCGGAAATATAGTACCGGAGTGGATGACCGACGTTTATTTTTCTATCATCGACAAGTTTCATAGTTGCAATCGTTGTAGCAAGTATTTTTGTCAATGAAGCGACGTCATAAATGGTATTCTGCAAGACATAATAACCATCTGTTGTTAGCTTCCCATAGGATTTGGTGAATACTATTTTCCCATCTTTAGCGATGACTACCTGACCTCCTGGAGCAGCATTGAGACGAACCATTTCAGCCATGATGGAGTCAATCAGCATCAGGGTATCTGAATTCATTTTGACTCTTTCTGGCACAGCATAACCCAATCTTCCCAAAGAACTTCTATCCAGCCCATGTTCTAGAGGCCATTTTTCACTGACGGTGATGGGTAGCTTACCGTTGATGGCATTTACGCCAAATAGTGATTGCGCAGCAATGTCTTGTGTCATCCTATTGTTGTCATAACACAGCAATACATTATCCAAATCCCCCAACCTTTTCAAAAGGTATGGACTCCCGAATAGTACTACAATGATGTTTGATTTTTTATTCAATTCCTTAAGAAACCCAACCATTTCCTGAGATAGCTCTTTGCTGTAGGCGCTTTGTTTTCCTGAGGTGTGAATTGACACTATTACCCTATCAAACTGAGACAAAGTCTGAAGAAGTTGAACATATTGGCCCTTCAATTCGTGCGACATGAGGTGATAATGTTTTGCTTGAATATAGTCATTGACCCTACCTTGAAAAGGAGTTCTAATAGATTTGTTGAAACTCAAGGTAGCTAATTTTACATCATTTATACTTTTGATAGGTATGATATCATCTTTATCTGATATTAAGGTAATCGCTGCTTCGGTGAGTTTTTCCTTCACAGCTACGGCTTGATTGCGCAATAAATATTTGGACAGTCCTTCTGAATTATGTGTTGGTGTTGTGGACAAGCCCAGTTTATACTTAGCCCTCAATATTCTAAGCACGCTTTCGTTCAGTCGTTTTTCTGTAATTTTACCTTCAGCGATATATTGTTTAATAGAAGTAATTGCTTTAACCAGATCTTCTGGCAACAAAATGACATCATTTCCAGCCAAAAACGCTTCTGCTTCAGCGATACCATTCGGATAATATTTTGTAATACCCTTCATATCCATTGCATCTGTAAAAATCAAACCATTGTAACCCATTTCTTGACGAAGAATATTTTTGATCACATTCTGAGATAGTGTAGTAGGCCTATTCACCCTATCATCTAGTGCCGGAATATTCAGATGGCCCACCATCATAGCACTTGCACCATAAGCAATAAGTCGTCTGAACGGAAAAAACTCCGTAGTATCAAGTCTTTTCCTTGAATGGCTCAATATCGGTAAGTCATAGTGGGAATCAACATCAGTATCTCCATGACCAGGAAAATGTTTGATACATGCCAAGATACCTTCATCTTCCATCGCTTTCATATACATATATCCTTTTGCAGTGACATTCTGAGCAGACTCACCGAATGATCTATCGTAGATAACAGGATTGGCTGGGTTGGTGTTGATGTCAACAGACGGTGCAAAATTGATATTTATACCAGCTTTTTTGCATTGTTTGGCGACTTCTATACCCATTTCATAAATAAGTTTATTATCTTGAATGGCTCCCAGCATGATTTGTTTGGGAAATGATATGGTCTCAGAAGGAAATCTCATACCTAGCCCCCATTCTCCATCAATACCCATAAAAAGTGGTATTTTAGCCTTTTGTTGATAGTTATTGATTAGATTAATCTGTTCGAAAGGTGATCCTTGAAAAAAACAAATACCTCCGATGTGGTACTGTGTAATATATTCCGATATTTTTTTTTCTTCACCTACATATCCTTTAGAAAAAGCGCGAACCATAAATAGCTGACCTACTTTTTGGTCTAATGTCATATCACCCAGAGTAGCATTTACCCAAGTATCTTCCCGCTGCAAATAATTTTGACTCAAACCTACCGAATGAATGATCAAAATCAATAAAATTACCTTACATCCAGCCTTCATTACCCTTCTACGCATACTATTTCTTATTGATCCTCAGACTAACTAACGTTTATTATCATCTTTTACATATGATTCAGACGATAAAATACTGTTAAAGTCATCCCAATAGACCATTTTCTGAATAACTAACTTATTTTTTAATAACTCCAGGATCAATAGCGATCGCTTGTTGAATATATTTTTCACCATTGATCATATCTCCTGCATTTTTGTATGCGTTGCCAAGATTGAGATATCCACTTGCATTTTTTGGATCAAGAGCTACTACTTTTTCAAAAAAACTGATAGCTCCTTGGTGATTACCTTTGATGCCATTCGCTACACCGAGCAATCTCAACGTCTCTGTATCATCTGGAAAAATATTATAAGACCTAGTTAATAAAGCTTCCGCTTTTGCAAGATTATTTTCCACTTCTCCAGCTTGCCTACCTGCATCTCTCAGGGTAATAGATAGATTCTTTTTGGCATCACCAAATTCATCATCCAACGCTAAGGCTTTTTCGTATGATGCCACTGCTTTATCATAATCTTTGAGATAATAATTTGCATTTCCAGCAATGAGATAAGCATTTTTGTAAGTAGGATGGACAACAACTGCTTTATCAAGATAGCCAATAGCTTCAGAGAGCATCTCTCGTTTTTTGGATTCATCCTTTTCTTTGAATGCTTCGGTAGTGAGGGCTCCACCTGCTGCATTTAACACTTTTGCACTGTTGATAGATGTTTTGACATCTGTGGTAAAGAGCTTGAAATCACTCTCCCATACCATATTCCTTGTGATGGTTTTGAGAGCATAGAGAGATAGGATCAAACCTAGCGATACAAAAAGTGCTTGTTTGCCCCATTTATTGTAAACAAAATTACTAAGAAAATAACCGATTACCAAAGCAAATCCAAGGGATGGCATAAACATAAATCGTTCAGACATATTGGTACCAATCGGAAATACGATATTGGACACAATAGAAAGCGTGATGATAAAGTAAGCTGCTGCAAAACCTAGGATACTTTTTGTCTTCAATCCACGTACAGCTACAAAAGCTATCAATCCATACACTGCTAGACTCAACCATACACTCACATCTCTGAAACTCATGATATCAATGTATCTCGGGTAATAATCGTGGGTCAATGGATGCGGGAAAATAAGGAGTTGGACATATTTGCCCAAAGTGTATAAAATTGTAGCTAATTTTTCACCTGCATCAAAAGGGACGTAACTACCATTTACCAATTTTAGATATGGATTATTCATTAGTTCCATCGGTGTACCACCGAAGTCATTTCCTAATATAGCTGACCTAATCATTAAGAAAAGTACTGTCGGTATCAATAATATTGCACTCGAAGACAATACTGTTTTTATATTATAATCTCTGAAATAATATAAAGCCAAAGGGACGACTGCTAGAAAAGTTATGGTATTTTCTTTGGATAAAAAAGCTATGAAAAAGCTTATGCAGGCAAAAATCAGATATTTAGTTTGTTTGATATCCACATATTTTAAAATGGCATACAAAGCAGTGACACTACCCAGCATACTCATGATTTCGTCACGACCCTTGATATTTGCTACTACTTCTGTGTGAAGTGGATGTGCCGCATAAATCAGTGAAGCCGCCAATACAAGATATCTGTTACGTTCAGAATCGTCTTTATGACAAATGAGCGAAATAAGCAATTTATAAATCATGAGACAAAGAAATCCGTAAAGCAGCACATTCATAAGGTGACCTAGCCAAGGTTTTTTGCCTACGAGTTGGTATTCTACCGCAAACATGGCTGGTGTAAAAGGTCTGTAACGACCACCTGAAACGAGTTTTGCCTTTCCTTCGACCTTAAAAAAACCAAAAAAAGTATCTTCCGTAAAAAGACCTTTTATACCAGAAACACCTTGAGTGGTGTACATATTATCGTAGATAACGATGGCATCATCTTGGGTAAAATCGTGGCTTAGGGTATTCAGATACAAGGCTGCCCCAAATAAAAATACGATTAAGCCATGCCATTTGAAAGAGCTCGGAGTTACCACATTTTTTAAGTTTGTTGTGGCCGTGATATTGTTGGTTTGTTTTTTCTGCTTCATAGGCACAAAGATATAAATATTATTTTTTTATAATTTGATTTCTTTTAATATAAATTAAAGACATAGACTCCTAGGACAAATAAATATTGGAAAAATTCATTCATTAGACAAATTAAAAAAAAGAGTTATAATTTTTGAAATAAAGTTGCAAATTATATATCTTTACCTTTCATTAAAGTATTGGTATTTAATATTCTTTTCATATATCACACATTATTCAAAATATAATATCATGTCAGCCACAAGATTATTTGATTATATTAGTAAGCAATTTGACGAAGGAGCAATTGACCGTTTTGTTGGTTCTAGAATAGAAGACGACTGGAAGTTTTACTCTACTGCAGAAGTAATAGAAAAGTCTAGAAAACTAGCATCTGGTCTACTTGATTTAGGTATAGAAAAAGGAGATAAAATCGGTCTCGTAGTGTATAAAAACCGTCCTGAATGGGTGGTAGCAGATCTTGCGATACAATATATAGGAGCAATCGGAGTACCTATGTATCCAACTATCAGTTCGAGGGAATACGAATACATCATGAATGAGGCAGAGGTCAAAATTTGTTTTGTAGGAAGTGGTGACTTATATGAAAAAGTTTCGGCAGCCCAATCAAAAGTAGATATGCTCAAGGAAATCATTTGCTTTGACAAACAAGGGGGACGACCATTTTGGCTTGATTTTATGAATGAAAAACACCTAGTCAAAGTCGAATCTATCAGTCAAAGCATCACATCAGATGACCTTGCTACCATTATATACACATCAGGCACTACTGGCAATCCAAAGGGTGTCATGCTCTCTCACAATAATGTGGTGAGCACTGTCAAGGCTGTGAAGCCACTCCTTCCACTCGACTCTACTATGAAGGTCGTAAGCTTTCTCCCGCTCTGTCATATATTT
>JBBRJL010000106.1:0-7570 GCA_038219375.1 Chitinophagales bacterium
TCACCTGTACAAGAACTAGAATCCGCCGTGACAGAAAAACTTGTAAGCGCACAAGGTAAAGTTTCCGAATCGTAACATGGATTGACCAAGGTATCAAGATAACATGCTTGACCACCTGGAACTATACTGCATAATTCAAAAATAATCAATGAGTCACTACTTTCTATATCTGAAGAAGTATAACCAGTATTGGTTTCAAACAAGGCATATTGCTGATCATTGATGGAAAGTGTCCAAATATCGTATCCACATGATTCGTCATCACCTTCAAAATCGATATTTATATTAAATTTATCATCTACACAAGCAGTTGTACTTGGTATATAAATTTGCTCACATGGACAACATAGAAGGCCTAGTTCATATTCTGAAAAATTTAAAGGATTTGCATCGTCCACTATAGTTAATAGTATAACGTCATTGCACGTAGCAGGAAGGATCATTTCGAACACATCATCTGGCATGTAAGATTGACTAGTTCCGATACTTGTGTTGATAGTAAATCCCTGTAAACCGAAATTTTCTCCAGTAAAACTAAACGGTATAGTCATCGAACCATCGGCACAAGATTCCGTATTTATTACAGCAGTAAAATCTCCCAATGCAGTGAAGCATGGATTAGATATTATGAATTCAAAACATTCATTTAGCTCGGGTACATTGGTGCAAATCAAATACGTTATAAATTCGTCATTAGAAATTATATCATCTGTTTCGTATAATCCCGTCACTCTACTATATTCAAATGGAACCTCAATATCATTCACAAAAAGAGTTAATTCATAATTGGCGCAAGATCCGCTATTTAAAAAAATATCAAATGTCGGCGTAAGAATCCCATCATTACAAGACCCTTGAATAACTTCAACATCCAAATCACATTCACAGCACACTGCTCCATAAGAAAAAGTAGCCATACAGGCGGGATTGTCATTGTCATATATAAAAAACGTTTCAGATAGATTACAAAGAGCAATATATCCAAAAATTTGAGGGTCTCCTAGCGAATAGCCCTGTGTCCAACCTCCCACTACTCCAAAAGTATAGCCATTTAAACCAAAATCAGTACCCGTAAAAGTAAAACTTAAATCTAATACCTCCCCAGTACAATCTGATCCCGTAACAACAAAATCTGTCACAGCACACACTACTACATCTTTTGATTCTACTGAGTTTATGACTGGATTTCCTTCTTTACCAAATATAAATAAGGAGTTTAAAATGATGAAAAATGATACTAAAATTAAGTGTTGAACTGTTTTCATTTTTTGTGGGTATTAGTTATTCTAAAAAGTGTTCTCAGTGTTAAGATGCTTTTAGTTTAAAATTCGCTGCCTTGAATGGAGAAAATTAATATAGCACTAACCTCAAAACACTTTTATCAAAATTAATTTGGAAAATTCTTAGGTTAAATATCAAAAACTAAGGAAATAAAAAAGGCCTATCTTATAAAGGTAAGATAATCACCACCATCAAAAAAATAAGATCGATGAACGAATTATTTAGTTATTGGTTACTATACAAATGCTTTTTTGCAAATGAAACCCGATATAAACAATAGAAAAGATATAGAATTACTCGTTGACACATTCTACGGAAAAGTAAAAACCAATGAAACTATAGGATATATCTTCAGCGATGTGGCCAATATGGATTGGGTGAGTCACATGCCTATCATGTATTCTTTTTGGGCGAGTGTACTTCTAGACGAACGCAGTTACTATGGTAATGCTATGTCTCCGCATATAGCGTTGAGCAAACTGACCCCGTTGACACAAATTGAGTTTGATGCGTGGATGATATTATTTAAAACGACTGTTGACCAACTATTTGAAGGGGAAAAAGCAGACGAAGCAAAATTCAGGGCCGAAAATATAGCTAGGCTGATGATGCATAAGATTGAGATGGCTGGGAAATGAAACTGAGAGGCAATTATATCTGATTGTTTATTATTTTTGCAAATAATTTTCAATTATGGCATCGTTAAAAGAAAAACAAATCCAAGAAATAGCAAATCAATTTGAAATGGGTGTGCAGTGTTCTTGACATAAGATCACTGGAGAACTAGTATGTAAACCAGATAATCTATTTACCCCCTAATTTTTACCATCATACAGCCACAATCTGCCATTCGATTCTGTGAAGGCTACTATCCCTTCCGTTTTGTTGTAGTATGCTTTATGACGTGGATTGGCTGAAGTAAATGACGAAAAAACATCGTTATATGTGGTGTCGTACACTTCAAAAGAATCATATTTGGTAAGCACTTCTGACGACGTTGCAGTAGATGCCCGCTTATCTAAGGTCATCTTAAAAGCAGAAAACCCAACTATTGTACTTATATTTTCAGAGATTTGAATTTCTACTTTATCAAGCACTTTCTTCTCACCTGTCGAAAGGTCAAAATCATTATAAATCCTTGCATTCAGTATTAATGCACCACCAATTTCTTTGATCTTAAAATCCAAACTCTGACCTGTCATACAATTTACGATGCTATCTACGACCTTATTTATTTCCTTAATCTCAAATATGTTTATCAGAGAGCTCTGGCTATCCGAAAAACTAACCTCAAATACTTTTCTTACACCTAGTGAATCTCTGAATATGAGGTTACGAACACCTTCATAAGGTAATGCATCTTTGCTTGTTTCTACCAAATTCTGTTTGCCCAAGTCGAACGTACAGACTATATTACCATCAGTATCATTCTCTGATTTGCTGCACGCTATTATTGATATGCTGGTAATTATCAATATCATAATTTTCAGCATCCATATATTTTTTATTGACATCACTTTTTTACTTTCCCTTTTTTAATTAATAAATTGCCCCAAACGAAGTGCATAACATCATGTTGATTTATGGCTTGTACTGACCTAACAATATTACGGCTTTATATGTTCGTAAAGCAATCTTAAGATGCGCAAACTGTTACCTACTCTACCCTATCAAATCTCCAAAGCTTATCGCTTTCATCTGTAAACGCCACGATTCCTTCTGTTGGGTTAAACCACAACCGTACTTTTTGATTATAATATTCTGTGAATCTTACGTTTTTAAATGTTCTCCCAAAAACGGTATATTCTGAAAGTATTTCAGCATAAAAAGGTTGGCAGTCACTTGTTCTAACGTTAATCAAATCTTGAAAAACAGAAGTAATTTTATCAATACCACTAGGGTAAGAAGAAAATATCGAAATAAAATCACTAAAATTAGTTGGTGAAAATACAGGACCTGTTATCTGCGTTTCGATCATTTGACGTAACCCAATGGTTTTGTCATCAGTTTCCAAAATAGTAACCAATACATCCGGCCTATAACAATATCTAATAGTATCACCAGGAGCAGGATAGTCAAATCTAGTTCTATATCCCGTATGTGTCGAGCGATAAACTTTTATAACATTCAACACTAAAGTATTTTGTAATGAATCCACAAAATAAACTTTATTCCCTTCGACATATCTGTTAAATAACAAGGATGAAGGGTCAAGCGTAAATTTACCAAAATCAAAATCACAATCCACGTTGTTGATCTTGTCTCCATCATCTTCCACCATTTCTACCTCCTTATCGCATCCAAATGCAATCATCATCATAAAAACGTAAACTAAGTATTTCATATAAGTTGTTTTTTGGTTGTTGTATTTATTTTAGTTGTTAATTTGTTGTATTTAATAAATTATTAGTGCTCCGTAAATCCGTCGGATGTCTCAAAGCCATCAAACGAAAATCAATCTTTAAATATTTTGACATCCAACCCGGCTACTTTCTCTTGATAACCCTTCCAATCTCCGATCATAAATTTGGTCACGGCAGCGGATGTTTCTTCAGTCATTTGTTTGGCTTTCTTGAGGGATATCATCGCATTTTCCTGTGGGTCACCCCATGAAGATCTAATATAATTCAGTGCACCAAAAAGCATACTATTGAGCTGATCAGGATTGCGCTGTATACCTTTGACATCTTCGGGAGATATATACAAATCAGACAATTCATCAAGCGATTTAAGTAGCTTTTTATGAAGTTTTTTGAATTCATTTTTGATCGTGTCCGACTGATTTTCCATCAGTTTCTCTACTATTGAAATGGATTTTTTTGCAGCCACAAGTTTGTCGTAAGACGTCTTCGCTTCGTTGACCATAAGTGCATGTTCATCTTGTACTTTTTTGATGGCCATTAGGTCATCTTTGGTCATTTTATCGCTTGGATCCATTTTGACATCTACATAGACAGAGTCTTTTTTATCTCCAAATGTGATCACTGCTTTATATTTGCCAGGCAATACGGCATATCCACCGGGAAGGTCTTCGTCCTCTTTGGGTTCTGTTCGGGAAGGATACCTGATACCATTGGTTTCAAGTCCCCAACTCAGCTTATTCAAACCATCTTCTACCTTGCGCGTGATGGTACGTACCACTTCATTTTGATCATCATAAATGATGATTTTTGCTTTTGATTTTACATCAGATTTGTCTTTATCATCAGATTTATCTTTGTCTTCAGATTCTTTTTTATCTTTGTCATCAAGAGACTTTTCATTCTTTTTATCATCTTTCGATTTTTCGATTGGCTTCTTCCAAACATTAAAAGCTATTTTGTCGTAAGACTTATTATCTCCTTTGAACTCTCCCTGACCAGAAAAACGTACACCGTCATACGATCTATAACTTACCAAATACGCAGGAGCAGACCCAAATACATCAAAGTCGGCATTCAAGACTGTTTCCCCTTTTAAAGCAATTTCTCTCAGGGGATTTAGATCGTCTAGTATCCAGAATGCACGCCCGAAAGTACCGAGAATCAGGTCATCTTCTACAGGATGGATTTTCATATCAATAACTTGTACTTGTGGGAAACCTTTGGTCCAGTGATACCATTTCTGACCCTTATTGAACGACACATAAAGCCCTACATCTGTCCCTAAAAACAAAAGATTGGGCTCCTTTAGGTCTTGTACAATGCTAAGCACAAATCCTTTTATTTGGGTGTCATCTGCTATTCTTGTCCATGATTTTCCATAATCTATGGTGTGGTACGCATAAGCGGCATAATCATTGCGACGATAATTATTGGCCACTACCCAAGCTTCGGCTGCATTGGTATTTGAGACTTGTATCTGTGGGATCCAACTACCTTGTGGCAATCCTTTGAATTGATTTTGATTGGACCAAGTTTTGCCACCATCTTTGGTAAGTTGCAGATTGCCATCATCAGTTCCTACCCAAATTACATCTTTATTTACGGGACTTGGCGATATAGCAAGGATCGTGGTATAATTCTCTGCATTTGTAGCATCCATGGTAAGTCCACCACTTTTATCTGCTTTTTGTTTTGTCGTATCATTGGTCGTAAGGTCAGGCGACTTTATCGTCCACGACTCTCCACAATCATCGGAATAATGCAGATATTGACTACCAAAATAAACACCACAATCAACAAATGGATCTTGTGCTATCCCCGCATTCCAGTTGTATCGCAACTCGACGCTTTGGTCGGGATGATTGGGTTTGATAAATCTTGTTTTGCCAGATTTACGATCATAAAAACCTACATTTCCACCTTGAGACATGGCATATCCATATCGACTATCTTTTCTGAATGGCACTACATCAAACCCATCACCGAAGTACAACTCCTGAAAATCATGGTTGCGAATGCCACCACGTTTGAGTACTGCTGAAGGTCCTATCCACGAGCCATTATCCTGCATACCACCATAGACATTGTAAGGAAAATCAGTATCTATATTGACATGATAAAACTGACCTACAGGAATATTGCCTGCAAAATACCAATTGGCACCGGCATCCCTTGATATATTGAGACCGCCATCATTACCATCAATAAGGTAATTGGTATCATCTGGATGTATCCAAAAGGCATGGTGGTCGGGGTGTACATCATTGCCATAATCAGCTATATTTCTGAACGTTTTGCCCCCATCTTCGCTTAGTGTGACGTAGGTAAAGATATTAAAGATACGGTTTTCATTTTTGGGATCGACGTATAGTTCAGAATAATAAAAGGGGCGATCACCAATATTTTTGGCAGAGACTAGTGCCCATTTTTTACCACCGTCCGTAGATTTGTACAGACCGTTTTCTTTGGCTTCTACGAGCGCATATAGAATATTTGGCTTATTAGGAGCTATGGCGATGCCTATACGTCCGAGATCACCTTTGGGTAGACCATCTTCGTCTGTGATCTTCGTAAAACTATCGCCTCCGTCATAAGAAATGTGTAACCCCGAACCTTTGCCCCCAGAATTAAAGAACCATGGATCACGTTTGTGTTCCCACATAGCCACGATTAGTTTGTTAGGATTGGTAGGGTCTGTGATCATATCTGCCGCACCTGTGAGATCATTGACATATAGGATTTTTTTCCAGGTTTTGCCACCATCTGAAGTTTTGAACACACCACGATCTACATTGCTTCCCCACGGCGAGCCGAGAGAAGCTGCATAAACGATGTCCGGATTGTCTCTGTGGATGATGATGCGATGTATGGTTTTGGTATTTTCTAGTCCCATCAATTTCCATGTTTTACCGCCGTCTAGTGACTTGTAGATGCCATTGCCCGTATTGAGCGAGTTGCGTGGGTTGCCTTCGCCTGTACCTACCCATATTTCAGATGGATTTTTTTGATTTATTTTGATCGCACCAATAGCAAGTGATGACTGCTCGTCAAAGATCGGTGTCCAACTCGTACCACCATTTTCTGACAGCCACACACCGCCCGAAGCAGCACCTGCGAAGATACGATGTGTATTGCTCAAGTCAACGTCTATGGCTGTGATACGTCCACTCATGCCTGCGGGACCGATGTTCCGAAACTTCATGGATTTGAAATCATCAACTTTAAACTGTCCATAAGCGATAGACGTGAAAGCAAAAAATAGGAAGGAAAATATATACTTTGACATAAACAGAAGATATGGGTTATACAATTAGTGCGCAAAGTAAATGAAATCGTATAACTGACCAAAAAAAGCCAAAGAAAATATGAAAACGATGATACTTTGGTGTTCACTCCTTCAGGCAGTCACCCTTTTAGGGGCCGGGGTCGTCGGGGTCGGTAAAGGGGTAAAAACGATTGATTATTAAAAAGGTTGTATTTTCGGAGTGGACTCAATCTTTAAGCAATGTTCAAACGTGACGAACCGTATTTTACAAAAAGTACATTTTACAAAATGGCACGATATAATGAATAGTTGCAATTATGTTAGCAAAGGTACATTTGACTTCATCGGAACGGACAAATAACAGAACAAATTTACAATATTTTACCATAAGGACTTAGATTTTTGCTGTTATCTTTAAAATAAAAAACAATCTGAAACATTTAATTAGTGTATCTTGATGAGAAGGAAGTTTGATATTAGAGTCATAGAAATGGTATATTGTGAAGCTTTTTGTTGCGAAGTAATGTTTTCATCATGCCAACAATCCGTCTTTTCTGCCTTAAATGATGCCTAAGATACATGTCTACAAATGGCATCCAATGCCAGGTATTATTTCTGACTTTAAAGTTTAGATACTAAGTATTTTTGTGCAAATTAGGAC
>JBBRJL010000107.1:0-7536 GCA_038219375.1 Chitinophagales bacterium
AAAATTTCATATTGCAGGAAGGAATACACCAGATACCCTATTAAACAAAAATATAAAGAATGTCATCATACATGGCGAAGTAGCAGATGCAATAGAATTTGTCAGCAGTCACGGCATCATGGTTGTACCTTTATTTTCTGGAAGTGGTATGAGGGTCAAAATCCTTGAAGGAATGGCCCTAGGCAAAGTCGTCATAACAACTACACTAGGTAAAGAAGGCATAGATGCCATCCACGGAGAACAAATATTAATAGCCGACAATCCAACAGCATTCATAGATCAGATTTCATCTGTCAAAAAAGGTAAAGTCAATACGCTCCTGCTAGGCCAAGCTGCGAAAAAATTTGTTGAAGACTACTACGATCATGGCACGAATGCGTTAAAACTATTAGAAAAATATAAGAGCCTCAAAGACAATCCAATCTACAAAAAGGACGTAGGTTCTCACTAAATACCGGAGTACCCTTTACAAAAACTACATTTAATCAAGTACTTACACCAGTATTACATACAAAAGAGCCAAAATCACGCTACCTTTTTCATAGTCGCTTCTTCAAAAGACATTTCGTAGCTCAGACTATGTAAGACTTATTTCATCGATTGAATAAAAAATTTATTCACTTATTTTGGACCATATTATCAATAAAATTGGAATTAATGACTGCTTTACACTTTTGCGATAGGCATCCTTCACTTATATTTTAAAGTTACATGTATCCATTTTATGATGATGCTTGTCAAGTTTTAAAAAATGTCGAAAAAAAATTAAAAAAACATTATTCAACATATTACACAAATAACGTAAGTGTAACTATCTATTAATTAACTATTTGATAATTAATGTCTCCAAATATTTAAAAATGAAAAAAACATCCTCTTAAGTTTTAATTTTAAAGACTTTCTTTTGGCATCTTATTTGATTTGTATTAAGATGGATTATTATAGATACGAATTTTTATTTTTTAACTTTAGAATATTGTCACATGGCCACGAGAGCTGTAATAGCTGATCATCAGAAAATGTTTGCAGAGGGAATACAAGCCATACTGACTGAAATGAAATACCCACCTATAAAGATAGCGGGTATAGCTTACAGTCTTGAAGAACTTAATAGAATGATCGCATTTCCAATTGATCTTTTGATTATGGAATTAGCGATGGCAGAAAATAACGGATCGACTTTTATTTCTGAACTAAAGAAAGTCAATCCTAATATACGCATCATTGTATTGAGTAATTATGGTGAGCCGCAAATGGTGCGGGAAGCTTTTTTGCAAGGAGCAGATGGATATGTTTTAAAATCCAACAATTCCATAGAATTAATCCAATGTATCGATATGGTAATGGAAGGCAAAACTTACATGGCAGACGGCATAAGAATGTCGCCAGAGTTTGTAAATCAACCAGACACCATATCAAAAAAAATCAAAGTCTATGAAGATAGATTTTTATTGAAACAAAAATTGACAAAGCGTGAGAAAGAAATTCTGACTTACATTGTCCAATTCAAAAACAATAAAACAATAGCAGAAGAGCTATACATCAGTGATCAGACTGTATCTGCACACAGAAAGCGAATCATGAAAAAATTCGGTGTGAATAATACAGCAAATTTAATAAAATTTTCAGTTGATCACCAATTGGTATAGTTTTTGACTTAACAATAAATAATCCATTTTTTTAAGGCATCCCCTTGCCTATATTAACAATAGCAACAGTATTTTTCCTTTCATAAGTCAGACAAGAATTTGGAATCATTTTTAGTTTATAACTTAAATCAAATTGTCTCATGAAATCGGAGAAATTTACATTTACAAAACATACTGGTTTTGGTAGGTTTATCAAAATGAGTATACTGTCAGCGATGCTGACGCTCTGGTACTCGGGAACACAAGCTCAGTCACAATGCCCTTTGGCATGTAACAACCTTGTACAAGTATCAATGGACGACGACTGTATCGTCGATATAACGCCAGATATGATGCTGGAAGGCAATGGTCTACCTGGCAATTGTCTTTATGTAGTCCAAGTATTAGGCCTCAATGGGCAGCCACTGGCTCCCCCAGCTGGATTAAATCCAAGCACAGGATTGAGTTATGTGGGCAACAATTGGGTGACTTCTTCTCATGTCGGACTGACACTTACAGTAAGGGTATGGCTAGGCGCTAACTCATGCTGGGGTACTATCAAGATTGAAGACAAATTGGCCCCAATCATTAATTGTCCAAGTCCAATTACTATTAGTTGTTATGACCCACGTGTTTTCACTGCGCCAATAGCTACTGATAATTGCAATGGAATAGTGCCTGTTACAACATTATCAGACATAACGACTGAACTTGCTTGTACAGACAACTTTAGAGCGGTAAGAACGATCAGGTATCAAGCGAAAGATGCGAGCAATAACTTGTCTCTTATCTGCGCTAGAACGATCTATTACAGCAAAATCACCCTCGATTCTATCAGATTCCCTAAGAATTATGATGGAACAGCTGGCAACAGACCACATCTAGAGTGTGATGGTGGTTGGGCTTGGAATCCGCACAAAACTGTTCAAAATGTACCCTTCGGTAATGACTGGGATACTAATAACAACAATTATCCAGATCCTGCGGAAACTGGTGGACCTTACATCCCTAATGATATAAATATCCGAGGTTTTGTAAGAGGATATAAAGTAGGAACAACCACGCTAGCTGGAGTTTCTTTACCTGGTTGTGTCACAGGTAACCTAGTAGGTTACAACGTAGCAACAGGTATATGGCAACTAACGTGTGATAACCTCACAGGTATGCAAAATGTATTAATAGATACTTTCTACCATAACTTCATTGGTAATAGTACTCTTTGTAAGATAAATACCACATTCTCAGACGAGAAACTTGATATTTGTGCTAATAGTTACAAGATATTGAGAAAGTGGACGATCCTTGACTGGTGTTCTACTGAAATAAGAACAAGGTATCAAATTATAAAAGTGGTCGATGACGAAGGTCCAGTTGTGACTTGTCCAGCAGATATGACTTCATCTTTAGCTCCAGTATTGGTAGCTGCAATCCTTACAGCTGATCCTTATACTTGTACTGCTACATGGAATGTAAGACCGCCTACCACAATCTCAGACTGTAACACGACAACTTGGATTGTAAAAGTCAAAAAAGCGGATACATTCGGTAACGATCCAGGAGAGAACGTACCTTTTGTAACTCAGGATGGATCTATAATAGTGACAGGAACATACCCTAACTTTGTAATCTCAGGATTACCTTTAGGCAGAACTTGGGTACAATACCTAGTGACTGATGCTTGTGGAAACACAGGAGAATGCCGTACCGAAGTAGATGTATTTGACTTTACGCCGCCAGTAGCAGTTTGTGATGAGTTTACAGTAGTAACTTTATCAAATAATGGTTGGGCGCATGTATTTGCTGAGTCTTTTGACGATGGTAGTCATGACAACTGTACAGCAGTGACATTTGATGTAAGAAGAATGACTCCAGGATGTGGTGCTAGTACTACTGCATGGACTCCTTTCGTGCAAGTATGTTGTGAAGATGTAGGCAGAGAAGTAATGATAGAATTAAGAGTATCTGATGCTTTTAATAACAGAAATACTTGTATGGTTATCCTTGACGTACAAGATAAAGTACCACCAGTTATCACTTGCCCAGTAAATATTACTATCAATTGTGGTGCAGATACCTCATCATTGGTACTTGGTAGACCAGTATTTTCTGCGACGCCACTTTCTACTCCTTACTTTACAGACAATTGTACTAACCCAAGATTATCTTGGAGAAATACAGGAGTGATTGACAACTGTGGTCAAGGTGTTATCACGAGAACATTTACAGTAACTGATAGAGGTGGTAGAACAGCTTCATGTTCACAAACCATCACAATAAGAAATACAACACCATACACTGGACCACTTCCAGCGCCACAAGGTTGGCCTGCAAATGTAGAATTGATGGGATGTATAAACATAGACACTGACCCTGCTAAAACTGGTGTTCCAGTACTTGGAGCAGGTGCTTGTAGCCAAGTTGCTTATACTTATGAAGATCAAGTCTTCCCATTTGTAGAAGGTGTTTGTTACAAATTACTTAGAAAATGGACAGTGATTGACTGGTGTAAATTCGGTCCAAACAGAGATATAAATGGTCAGCTATACCCAGGAGTGCCAACCTTAGGTGTCAATATGTGGCAATATACTCAGATCATCAAGATCACAGATAATGTCAAACCAGTACTTCTTAATTGTACAAAAACACCTACAGATGCTTTTGGCGAGAATTGTACAGGATTTGTTGAACTTCGTAACAGTGCTACTGATTGTACCCCTTCCAACTTGTTGAAGTGGACGTATCAGATAGACCCTAATAACGATGGTGTAGGCCCATTCATCAATGGTACAACTAATGATGCGTCAGGTACATATCCAGTAGGAACACACAAAATCACTTGGACGGTAGAAGATCAGTGTGGTAACCAATCTACATGTACTTACACATTCGAAGTAAGGGATCGTAAAAAACCTACTCCATATTGCTTGAGTCAAGTAACCACAGTTATTATGCCTTCAACAGGTTCAATAAGTATTTGGGCAAAAGACTTTAACCTAGGGTCATCTGACAATTGTCCTACCACTGGCTGTGGACTTCTTTTCACATTCAATGGTGAAAGACCAGTAACTTCTAAACTGAATCAAGAACATTATTTCAAAGGAAATGGATTGAATGCAACATTGGCTGAATATGAAGCCGGAGTAGCACAATTATGGAGACCAGCAGACTGTTCATCAGCAAAAGTTTACACTTGTGACGACTTAGGTCCTAATTCTGAAAACATGAGTGTTTGGGATGCAGCTGGAAATACTGATTATTGTACCGTTACTTTGAATATTCAAGCAAACGGAACAGCTTGTTCAGGTTCTAGATTAGCAGGTAACATAGGTACAACAGAAAGTGAAATGGTAAAAGATGTGTCAGTAGTACTTCAAAACTTGAATAGTAATGAAACGAAAGCTGATATGACAAACGGTCAAGGACACTTTGAATTCGTAGGAATGCCTGAACTTATCAGTTACCAAATGACACCCGAAAAGGATGTAGATCACTTGAATGGCGTATCTACTTTGGACCTTGTATTGATGCAAAGACATATCTTAGGTACTCAGAAATTCAATAATACTTATAGTTACCTTGCAGCAGATGTAAATAAAGACAACAAAGTAACAGCAGCAGATTTAGTAGAATTAAGAAAATTGATCCTTGGTATCTATCCAAAATTACCAGCAAACAAATCTTGGAGATTCTTCGACAAGTCTGTCAACATCAGCGATATAGCTCAACCATGGTCAACACCTGAATTCATCAGAGTTAATAACTTTAATGCATCAGTAATGTACAATGACTTTGTAGCGGTAAAAATTGGAGATATCAATAATTCAGCTGAAACCAATGCAGTAGGTAATGAAACTGAAAATAGAAGTAAAAGAAGTCTTATCCTATCCACAGTAGACAAAGCTTATCAAGCGGACGATGTCGTAAAAATGGATATCACGGCTGCCAACTTCACGAATATGGTAGGTGCGCAATGGACAATGAACTTTGATGCATCATCACTAGAATACCAAAACATTACATCTGGTGCCATCAAATTCGGCAAGGAAAACATCAACATCGAGCTATCTCACAAAGGCACACTTACACTAAGCTGGAATGAGATCAACGGTAGATCATTCGCTAAAGACGAAGTATTGTTTACCTTGGAATTCAGAGCAGCTGAGAATAATACAATAGCAAATACAGTACAAATATCTTCAGATATCACAAAAGCCGAAGCTTACACACACGACTTAAGTGAACTGAATGTAACATTAGAATTCAGAAATGGAAGTACTTCAGATGCAGTTTTCGAATTGGAGCAAAACAATCCGAATCCATTCACGACAAGTACAACGATCAGTTTCAGCCTACCACAAGCAGGTCAAGCTAATCTTACCATCTATGACATCACTGGAAAGGTAGTAAAAACAATCAATAATGAATACCCTAAAGGCAAAAGCGAAGTCATCATTACATCTGATGAAATCAATGCACAAGGCGTATTATTCTATGAATTGGAAAGTAACGGCCTGAAAGCAACCAAAAAAATGATCTTTATTAATAGATAGATTGGGTTGTAAACAAAAAATATTCGAAAAGCCTGTGCGATATCTTCGCACGGGCTTTTTAGTTTTTGAAAACAAGGATTATGTCATCAATTTTTCAAATTTGATTATTCCATCAAAAAATTAACTTTAAATTAAATAATTGACCTATATTTGTGCAAAAATACAGAGTTTCCCACCTTTTAAGTGTTTACATTTATTTTTGGCTTATTATTTGATATATATTTATTTTAGAATCGTTAAGTATCTATTTCTAGTTGAAGAGTAGTGTTAACATCAACAAAATGAATAAATATTTGACATTTGAGTAAATAAATACTTATTTTTGCATTAAAATTTTAAATAATTAAAATTCTCATCATGAGGAAAATTTTTTTAGCTCTTTTTACTTGTGTGCTACTTTTCGTAGGCAACAAGTCACAAGCACAGTTGACCGTAACTATGTCGACTGTCACCGTGGATTCCAGCCAGAATGCATCTGTTGATGTTACTGTAGCTGGATTTAACGATTTAGCAGGCGTTACCTTTTCTGTAAATTGGGACTCTTTGGTATTATCGTATGTCAATGTTACCAATTTCTCAACAAGTCCGGTAGCTCTTTCAATCAATAATATAGGCCCTCCAGGGCAAGGTATTATCAAAAAAGGTCAGATGACTTTCTCTTGGGATGACCCAAATGCTATGGGTCGTAATTTGCCTAATGGTACCAGGTTGTTTACTATTGTGTTCAGGGCGATTGGTAATAAATGTGCTATGACAGATATAGTTACAAGTTCTATACCCATAAAGATAAATATCACATACGGTAGTACCTTGTCAGAAGACCAAAATCTTGTGAATGTAAAAGGGAAAGTAACTATTGATTGTGGTGGTGCTAACCCGAATCCTTGTCCAAATCCTATATGTGCTAATCCATCTAATCTGACATTCTCTGCGCCAACGGTAAGTGCAAAGCCAGGAGACAATATATGTATTCCTATATCTGTCAAAAATTTCAATAACATAAACTCTGGACAAGGCGCTTTCACATGGAATCCTGCCCTTTTAAGATATACAGGCAAAAATGTCCCTGCAAATGGACTTCCTGAAATGGGAAATACCTTAAATGAAAATGATAGCCTTAGTGGCAAAATATCTTTTGTTTGGGTACCTGATAATACACTACCTAAAACGCTGCCTGACGGTACAGTGATTATAGAGCTTTGTTTTGAAGTATTGGGAGCACCAAACAGCACGGCTTGTATACTAATGGGCCAAGGCACACCGGAGACCATATGGAGCACAGAACAAATATCATCTGTACCTACTTGTTACGTTTATGGTAAAGTGAATATTACAGACGTTATGGACCCAGATCAGCC
>JBBRJL010000108.1:0-7523 GCA_038219375.1 Chitinophagales bacterium
TAAGGCAATTTCCTATCTTGGCCTTCGAAGAGCCAATAGATGGGTTTGTAAGTGTCAAAGTAATGCCTTAAGATTTCCTTTAGCATACCGCTGAAAGGTACTGTACGATCTTTATTTCCTTTTCCCTTATGGATAAAAATCAGGTCTCGTTCCCACCACATATCTTCTATCCTCAAATTTAGGATTTCATGGATGCCGGTACCAGTACCTTTATTTTCTTAAAAGCAAAATACTGCAATCGCAACTTAAATATAATTCGGACCATTAACATGAAAAACTTCGATTTGAATGAAGAGATATTATAAAACCTCAGGAAGTCAGGATCTTTACTGTCAGCAGGCCATATCCATCGAAGTGTACCATCTGGATTGTCGATCTACAGATGGCCTTTTGTGGTTTTGTCATCTCCAGGTATCAGCGCCATTAATTTGTGCATATCGTATGTCATAATATATCATTTGGCATGATACACTCTAAAGTAGTGCCAATTACGTGTAGGGTTGTAATTCAATTAAATAGTACGCCTTCTACAATATTGAATTTCCATAAATCGGTTGGGTTTTCCAAATTGTGGAAATGATGTTGTGTTTCTGCTAATTATGGCATACGTTATGTAATTTTGAGTCCAGTCCGAAAATGCTCACTTTTTAATAATCAATCGTTTTTACCCCTTTGCACGACCCTCGACGACCCCCGGCCACTGAAGGGGTGGATACCTAAAAGGGTGACCGCCTGAAGGGGTGAAGACCTAAAGGGGGACAATAGATTATCATGTTATTATACATATGTTTTATTTAAATATGACCTTGTAATTACTTTTCGGACTAGACTCAATTTTATATTTTACATCAATGATTCATGATGTTTTTGTTTAAGAAATCTTTTTAACATTTTTGGAGATTTGGAGCTTTATAATGTTCCAATCAATATAAGTTTCCATATGTTAGTATTAAGAAGAACCGTCCATAAATCTCTACTAAAGGACGTTGAATTAAAACAGGACCACCATATATTTTGTTAACTACTATATAAATTAAAACAACATGAACTGGCCATTAATTAATAAAACACTTAATATCATTCTCGTTCTAATCGTAGTTGGATACGTAGTGTATTACTTTTACAAACAACCCAAATACGAAAGTGGCGAGATGGCCAAAGATTTTACCGCTACGTTGCTGAATGGTGAAACATTTAAGCTATCAGATCTTCAAGGCAATTACGTACTTCTCGACTTTTGGGGATCATGGTGTGGACCTTGCAGGCAAGAAAATCCTGAATTAGTATCGCTAAATAATGAATTCATAGGTAAAAACTTCAAAAGTGCCGGTGGATTTGAAATAGTCAGTGTAGCCATCGAAACCAAAAAAGAAAGTTGGAATAAAGCCATTCAGTCTGATGGTCTGACTTGGAAATATCAGATCGGTGAGTTCGAAAGGTTCAAAAGTCCTATAGCTACGTTGTATGGTGTTAAGGAAATCCCTACCAAATACTTCATCAGCCCCGAAGGAAGGATATTGATGGTCAATCCTGAGCTATCGGACATCAAATTATACTTAGACGAGAATATAGAAAATTGACTGCTCTCATTATCGAGTAATAACGTAATAAATCACATAAAACCACCCGAAAAAGGCGTGGATGATGGCCCACAAAATTGATTTGTTTCTCGACCATGAAGCTACAATGGCGATCACAGCGCCGACACTAATGCCACTACCTACGGAGTAAGCTGTTGTAGATGTGCTACCTTGGCCGATTGCTATAGACACTATTAGGAACGAAAGTAAAAAAGATAATACAATTTTCATTTTTAAGGATTTTAATTCTGCAAATCTAAGTAAATTTCAGGATTTGCATTTATTTTATGATAAGTATATTAGCCAATAATAGCGAGTCATACAGAAATAAATGCCATTTTTGCACTATTATTAAAGAACTGTCTGCCATTTTGACTTGATTATCAGAATGGCAAACTAATTGATATTGTAAACCATGTTCAACAAAATAAAAGAGTTTATGTCAAATCAGGTAGAAGAAACTTCTCCAAAGAAGGTTAAAAAAGATAAACATTCTGAGAATGAAGTCGTTTTACAGCAAGAAATAGAAACACTCCAGTCAGAACTTGAAGAATCAAAAGATAAATACCTACGTCTTTTTGCTGAGTTTGATAACTTCAAAAAAAGGAGTGTCAAAGAGCGTTTTGAGCTTATGAAGACGGCAGCGCAAGAGACGATTACAGCGATGCTTCCGATTTTGGATGACTTTGATAGAGTCAAAAAAAGTGCAGAAAGCGGAGCCGAAACTTTCAGCGAAGGCGTGCAGTTGGTGTACCACAAATTATATTCCACATTAGACCACAGAGGCCTAAAAGCCATGGAATCTACAGGTTTAGATTTCGATCCTGAATATCATGAAGCCATCACAGATATTCCCGCACCCACCGAAGACCTTAGGGGTAAAGTCATTGATACTGTCGAAAAAGGATATGTGCTAAATGACAAAATCATAAGACATGCCAAGGTTGTGGTAGGTAAATAATTTTTTCAATAAATAAAATCAACGCAGATATCATCTGTACCATAATATAATGAAGCGCGATTATTACGAAATACTTGTTGTCGATAAAAATGCCGACGAAGGAACCATAAAAAAGGCTTACCGTAAAGTAGCCATGCAGTACCACCCTGATAGAAATCCGGGTGACAAATCAGCAGAAGACAAATTTAAGGAAGCAGCAGAAGCTTATGAAGTTCTCAGCGATGCCAATAAAAAAGCCAAGTATGACAGATATGGTCATGCAGGTATGGAAAATATGGGCGGAGGCGGATACTCAGGTGGCGGAATGAATATGGAAGACATCTTTGCCCATTTCGGAGATGTATTTGGCGAAGGGGGAAGTCCATTTGAAAGCTTTTTTGGTGGTTCACAAGGTGGCTCACGTAGCAGAACTGGTCAAAAAGGAAGTAACCTAAGAATAAAAGTAGGCCTAACACTCGAAGAAATAGAAGCAGGCGTCACCAAAAAAATAAAAGTCAAAAAACAAGTCACTTGCAAAACATGCGATGGCTCAGGCGCAAAAGATAGAAGTAGCATATCTACCTGCGGTACTTGTCAGGGATCTGGTTATGTAAGACAAATAAAAAACACCTTCCTAGGTCAAATGCAGACTACCGCAGTATGTCCGACATGTAATGGTAGCGGCAAAAAAGTAACTGCATCTTGTGGTACTTGTCGTGGAGATGGACGTACTACTGATGAAGAGTTGATCGAAATTCCAATCCCTGCAGGCGTACAAGATGGCATGCAGCTATCTATGCGTGGCAAAGGAAATGCTGGACAAGGTGGCGGACCTTCAGGCGACTTACTCATCAGCATAGAAGAAAAACCTCATGCTGAACTGAGTCGAGAAGGAAATCATGTAGTGTATGATCTTTTCTTAAATTTTGCAGATACAGCGCTCGGTACACAAGCAGAAGTACCTACACTTTCCGGTAAGGTAAAAATCAAAATTCCAGCAGGTACACAATCAGGTAAGATATTGCGACTCAAGGGCAAAGGTTTTCCGAGTATGCAACAATACGGTAAAGGTGATCAGTTGATCAATGTCAATGTATGGACA
Source organism: Chitinophagales bacterium (assembly GCA_038219375.1). Lineage (GTDB taxonomy): Bacteria > Bacteroidota > Bacteroidia > Chitinophagales > Saprospiraceae > OLB9. The sequence continues at coordinate 3,623 of JBBRJL010000108.1, forward strand.
CCCAAAAACATGACGGCTGAAGAAACCCAATTGCTCGAAAAAATGAGAACAATGGCAAATTTCAATCCAAAACCTGGTGATGGTGAGAAAGGATTTTTTGATAGAATGAAGGAATACTTCAATTAATATAAGCACGTAAAATAATATCATTTTGGCCCGTAAAAAGAAATCTGTCTCCAGCTTACTCATCACAGGAATAGCAGACAAAGGCAAAGCAGTAGGTAGGACTTCAGAGGGTGAGGTGATATTTGTTGATGGTGTAGTACCGGGCGATGTAGCCGATGTACTGGTGTATAGGAGAAAAAAATCCATGAGCCAAGCCATTGTCACTAAGTTTGTCAGTTATTCTCCAGACAGAGTCGAAGCGGCTTGTCAACATTTCGGTGTTTGCGGAGGCTGCAAATGGCAACATCTAACATACGAAGCTCAGCTGAGACACAAGCTCCAAACCGTCAAAGACAGTGTGCGACGTATAGCAAAATTGGACGAAAGTCTAGTCTTGCCTATCATCGGGTGTGATGATAATTTTACATATAGAAATAAGTTAGAATACAGTTTTTCTTCCAAAAGATGGATCACTACAGCAGAGGCAGCAGGTGATGAAGTCATAAACCAACCCGGAGCCGTAGGTTTTCATAGACCAGGATCATTTGATAAGATAGTAGATATCGAAACATGCCTTTTGCAAGATGACTTCTCCAATCAGATTAGAAATTTTGTGCGGACATTTTCCCATGAACATGCCTATTCTTTTTACGATATTAGGTCTCAGAAGGGCTTTTTACGAAATATGATCGTACGTAATACGACGCAAGGTGAGTGGATGTTGATCATGATATTTGGACATCATGATGGCGATAAGATCAAAGCAATCATGAGCGAATTGCAAGCAAAATTTCCACAACTTACCTCCTTAAATTATATCATCAATACCAAGGTAAATGATACAATTTTTGATCGAGATGTAACACTTTGGTCAGGTAGATCTTATATTGTAGAGAAACTCAGAGATGTAAAATATCAGATAGGTACCAAGTCTTTTTTTCAAACTAATCCAAAACAAGCAGTTCGTCTATTTGATGTGGCACTAGATTTTGCAGAATTAAAAGAAACGGACAATGTCTACGATCTTTATACAGGACTAGGGAGTATAGCTCTGTATGTATCGTCGAAGGTCAAACACGTGACTGGTATAGAAGAAGTACCCGAAGCTATCGCTGATGCTAATGTCAATATGGCTTTTAACGGTATTAGTAATGCTGCCTTTTATGCAGGCGATGTACGTGGCATCCTAAATGATGATTTTGTCAAAAAACATGGAAAACCCGATGTTGTCATCACCGATCCCCCACGGGTAGGCATGCATGACGACGTCGTCAAAACATTGTTGCAACTCGAAGCTCCCAGGATCGTATATATCAGTTGCAATCCTTCTACGCAGGCACGTGACCTAGCATTACTCAACGAAAAATATGAGACGATTGCTATCCAACCTGTAGATATGTTTCCCCATACACACCATATAGAAAGTGTAGCCAAACTTAAACTCAGATCATAATTATGGCAAGTGTAGATCAATTTTTAGCGCTTCAGCAACAATTACAACCTTATAAGAAGATATTAGCTCAAGCTGCTGATGTCATCTTGGATGAAAATGTATCTAAATATCCTATTTTTATCATCCATCAACAAGAACTGCATATGGGTGTATCACTCATAGATGCAGGAGATAAATTCAAATGGTCGGTCAATGCGTCTACCCTAGAAGAGTTCGTCACAAAGGAATTGATATTTATGGATAAGGCCCGGGACTTTATTAGTACCTACAAAGATCCAGAAATCAATTTGTGTTTGTTTGTTTTGAGCGAGCTTGGCGCACAGTTTATTTTTGTGCCTAGGTAGTGGAATTCTTATAGGTAAGTCTTTCAGCATCCTTCAGATTTTTGATTTTGATTTAAACCTGAATATTTTAGATGACTTAACAGAACCCATAAGGTAGCATGTAATACCAATTGTATTTATAAAATAGTCCAAAATAAATAAATAGATTTTTTATTTAGTCGATTCAAAAAATATTTGCATAGCCTTAGTTATGGGAATATTTTATGAAGAAGAATCAATGAAAAAGATAAAGTTTATTGGGCTATTTTGTATGTACTATTGGTATAGTGCGGGCAGGCCGTTCCGGTACGCCGAGCGATTTAGCGGAACTAGCTTTTTTAGGTAATGCAAAAAAGTATAACTGAACGATCCTGTAAGGTCGAGCATGACAATGCGAGAAGTGAAGGCACCCGAAAGGGACGGGAAGGATGCGGCTCAAGCGACAAAGCCAGACAATTGATCACACATTAAGTATAAAAGAGATTAGTATATTTTGACTTGAAACAATGAAGGATAAAACAGCCGCTTTTAAAAATGTGCGAAATGTTATACACACAGTCAAATTGAGATATAAATAAATAGGATTTAAAATTATCTCCGAAACTTGAGTTATTAACTAATAACTTTTGTTTTCCGTTTATAATAGATAATGTTTGGCAATTATGCCATTTCTTCATTTCATATCTAATTTTACAAAAAATGGAGGCTTTATTAATACACTCAGATTCCTAAAAGGAAGGAGTTAATTATCCAATTTCGCAAAAAATGGAGGTGCCTTATGAAATATTGGACAGCGATACAAAAGAATATGATAAAGCTTTCATCGCATTGGTAGAAGAAAATAGATCCAAGTAAAAAAAAGGGGAATATAAAACCTTAACTTTGGATGATGTATGGAAATAGTTTATTTTGATAAATCTAAAGAACAACTTATTTTCTTAAGGAAGACAAATGAAGTAAATATATTACAAAAAATAAGGGCTTTGTTAGAGCACATAATTGAATCTCCTTATCAGGGATTGGGTAAGCCATAATCTTTAAAACATCAACTGTCTGGACTTTGGAGTAGAAGAATTAGTCAAAAACATCGTTTGGTTTATGAATTAGACATAAAGAATAATAGGATCATTATTCACTCTTTGATAGGTCATTATTAACAAGATTATTAGCATTACTTTGCTTACTTTACAAAAAATCTACCTATCATTCAAACCGATGAGATGCCTTTGAGACATCCGATCGGGGATTCAATAATTAATTACCACTATCATCATTTCCTTTAAAATGATTCCAACCTTGTGCTGTGATTGGGTGGATATTTCCTCCGGTAGTGTGTAAGGTGATGCCTTCTGATGCTTCAGTGATCTCTCCAATAATGAATACCTCAGGCATAAATCTGATTTTTTCCAGATCTTTTTCGTTTATCGTAAACAGAAGTTCATAATCTTCACCGCCATGAAGTGCGCAAGTGATAGGGTCTAGATTAAACTCTAGCGCTGTACGTTCTGTATCGGGATGGAGTGGAACTTTTCCTTCTTCTATAAATGCACCTGTACCTGATTGTTTGCAGATATGAATGATTTCGCTAGCTAGACCGTCTGATACATCAATCATTGCCGTAGGCTTGATCTCCATTTTCTTAAAATATGCTATCGCTCCTGCTTGTGCTTCAGGTTTTAGTTGACGTTCTATAAGGTATTGGCTTTTGTCTAGTTCGGGTTGTACACCAGGGTGCGCTAGGTAGACTTGTTTTTCACGTTCGAGTATTTGTAGGCCGAGATATGAAGCGCCTAGATCACCTGTGACACAGATGATATCTCCTTTCTTCGCCCCATTTCTGTATACAATATCCTCCTTTTTTGCTTGGCCAATAGCGGTAATACTTATTGCCATTCCTTTAGGTGATGATGTGGTATCGCCTCCTACGACATCGACCTTATACATCTTGCATGCTAAGTAGATACCTTCATAAAATTCGCGAAGTGCCTCCAGGGAATATTTATTTGAAACAGCTATGGAA
>JBBRJL010000109.1:0-7495 GCA_038219375.1 Chitinophagales bacterium
ACCTTTTCATTCGCTTATTTTTTTTAAATGTTCAGATATTTTGATTTGGAATAGAGCTGATTTTAAATTCACACCAACATCTAAAATACGACAATATGGATACTGTTGCTAAAAGAGAATATGATAAATATGTAGAAGGTAACTATTACAAAAGAGGTAGACTTATCAAGCCTAATTATTAAAAACCTACCTCTTTTATAAAGTCAAAACGCTATTATTCTATTACCAGTTTTCCAGTTTTCAACTTGTCATCCTGCTGAATTGTATAAATATACATTCCAGAATTGAGATACTCTAATGATAAACTGGTATCACCACTCAAAAGACGTGTTGTAACTTGTTGACCATTAGCATTATAAATACTAAAGACAAACTTGCCTTGTATTCCTTCGAAATTTATATTTCCAGTACTAGGATTAGGATATAGCACAAAACCCGGAATATCAAGATCACTGGAAGATACTGTCCCTGCATTTTTGATAAAGAAGTCTTGATTTGAAGCTATATATCCATTTTCAAATGGTCCTGGAGTTCCTGTTCCTTTGACACTTCCTTCTGCATTTCTAAACACTGCCGATATCCAATATGGAAAGTCACTTTCGGCAAGATTATAATAATTACGTGGTGTAAGCTTTATTTGCCATTTATTGGTCTCTCCCGTGATTCTAGTCATTCTACCTACACCATCATCCATTCCCCAATTACCTACGACTTTGTTCCATGCCGTAGTTTCTGATGCAGTTGCAGATACACTCACACCGCTGTGCATATAGACTTTATCCGCTCCGAGTAGCTCTCTATTTCCCTTCGTTGCGTCAAATGTAATTGTGATTTCCGTATTTGCTCCAAAAGCAGGAGGCGTGATCGTAACTATAGGTAAGTCAGACTGTACATCAAAATGAATGACAGAATTTCTAAACCCATATCCTTTCTGAGTATTGTCTCCATTTCTAAACCACATACCAATCTGAAATATTTCTTTTCCTTGCGCAAGGTTGTAATATTGGTTTGGTGTTAGGCTAAGTTCCCAAATGTCTTCAGCTACTTTCGTCATCTGACCTATTCCATCATCTGCAAGCGTACCCACAATATTGGTCAAATTACTGTTGGAAGCCGAACTAAGGATAACTCCCGAGTGCATATAAACTTTATCTGCTCCTACAAGGCCATTTGTGGATCCTGGACTAGCCTTCTTTGCATCGAATCTTACTTTGATGAGGTCAGAACCTTTAAATGGATTGGGTGTGATAGTGACGGGATTATCATAAATACCCACTACATCAGGCTGACCATCAGCTAGTCTTTTTGTAGTGTAAATATGCCATTCTCCAGGTTTTAAGGATATATTGGCGCTTACATTTACAACATTTATAGAATCTCCTGTGAAATAATTATACCAAGTTCCCGTTTGGGTAAATCTTGGGTCAACTGTTTTATTAGACAAAGCAAAATTACCTACCACTACCAAGTCGATACTTGCTGTATTATAAACCAGCCTACGTGTATCGCCTGTATTCTGATGATTTTTTTGTGCTGAGAGTAATACTTCCGGCCCAATAATATTTCTAACATTCAAAATACCTTGATATGTCTTAAAAATATTTTGTCGTAACTCGCTACTGTAATACTTAAGACTTCCTGCTCCCCATACATAAGGCTTCCTGCCTACCCTACCATTAAAATTAATATCAATATCATAACCCAGTTCATCAAATTGCCAGATCATTTTCGGACCAGGTTGAAGATAAGTAAAAGCTGCTGCCATTTTGACTCGCTCATACATAATGACGGTATCTTTGATATTATAACTACCAGCAGCTCTCCCTTCGGTGATGCAGTGTTCTGCAATACGTCTCTCATCATGACTATTATAAAAAGTCACGTGGCTCGTAGCATCTGTATTTGCAAAACTTCCAGTCGGATTTCCTACCGTGGCAGGTACGAAGTCATAACTCTTATTTCTCCACATTTTCATACCATAATTGCCTAGTTGGGTTTCTTCGGCAGCGGGACTCCAATGTTCCAGAATTAGATAAGCTTTGGGGTCTACCTCCCACAATCTATCTGCCATTCGCTTGAGAATATTAATCCTTGACTGATCAAAACCATCAACACTACCACCTGGCGCATAATTTGTAAATCCTTTGGTAAAATCAAAACGATATCCATCAAAATGATACTCTTCTACCCAATACCTATTGACATCATCAATGAAGTCTTTAGTATATTGGCTCTCGTGATTAAAATCATATCCCCATTGATATTGACCCACATACTCTCGGTTGAACCACGGATTATTAGCAGCAGGCTTGCCACCTTCAAAATACATTTGCACCATAGGAGACTGACCGAATGCATGGTTGAGTACGATATCAAGGATAACAGCAATCCCATTTTGATGCGCTATCTCGATAAACTTTTTTAGATCATTTTTGGTACCATAGTACTTATCTGCTGCAAAAAAGAATGAAGGATTGTATCCCCAAGAGTCATTGCCTTCAAATTCATTCATCGGCATAAGTTCTATGGCATTTATGCCTAGTCTTTTTAGATATCCAATAGTATCTGCAAGATCTTGTAATGAATGTGAAGCGATAAAATCTCTAAGATGTAACTCATATATCATCAAATGATTGACATCGGGACGTTCCCAATTTTGTTCTGATGGTGCCCAATTGTACTTTATTTGATTAGTGGTGAATACAGCTGCTATACCGAAATCTTCACGTGTATATGGTGGCAAATTGGGGTATACTGATGATTCTATCCATTTATCATTCCACGGATCAGCTACTTGATCTGTATATGGATCCGCTATCTTGAGATTACCATCTATCCAATATTGGTATACGTATGCCTTATTTGGAGTAAGTCCGGACAATTCTAACCAATAATATTTGCCATCAGGAGTACGTTTCATTTGGTTTTCTTCCTTTATTTGCCAATTTGAAAAGTCACCCACGGCATAGACAAAATCTTTGAAAGGTGCTAGAAAAACTAGTGTTACTTTTGTAGGGTTTGTTTCGTTATAATTGACACCTTGTTTCATTCCTATGGGAAGGTCGGCAGTTTCTGTTTGTTTTTTAATAATTATATTATACGATTTGGCTACCTCTGCTTCTGATCCGTTCATGGTTGCAGTTACCTTAATACCAAGATTAATAGACGAATTAGGAACGTAAGCAAAATTTATAATACGGCCAGAAGTGACGCTATTTCGCTCGACATACCCCGATCCTTCGTCAAGCCATAAAGTCATTTTGGTCACATCAGATGATGCTTCTGCTTGAATATTTAGTGGTTGTCCTTGGTCTAAGAAGCCTTCTGAACCTATAGGATTGTTTATATTAATAAAATTGTCACTGTTTAGATTAATATAAATATCTTGATTGTTAGCTACAGTACCCCACCCATATTCACCTGGAGCTAATGTGCCTTTTGCAGTTCCTGCCGCATTCCTGAAAACACATGAAATTCTGAATATATTTTCCCCAGCAGGAACGCCAAAATATGCTCTGATATTTGGATTAAAAGTGATTTGCCATTTATTTGCTTCACCAAGAACTTTGGTCATTAGACCTACACCATCATCTAGTCCCCAATTACCTTTTACATATTTCCATGAAGTGCCGTCAACTTTATCGGTTACGACTCCGTGGTGCATATAAATCTTGGTTTCTCCCAAAAGCTCCTTATTCCCTAAGGAAGCGTCAAAAATGATAGTAGCACTATCGTCGGGTCCAGCCCCAGTAGGTGTTAAAGTAATTTGGGCATTAACAAAGCTAAAAAACAGCATGTAAGCTAGCAAAAGAGACATGTGGCGCATGACAATTATATTAAAGATTAAACAAATAAGATATTGTTAAAATGACATCAAGTCATAAAAATAGCTTGCAGGAAGACATTTTCATAACTTCTAACAATAAAAATGAATGTTTGATCTTAAAAAGACATTTTTCTGACAATTGAGTTAAAGATTATGACTAAAAATCGGATTGAGATTGAGATTGAGTTAAAGATTAAAACTCAAACTTCACTCTTGCTCTAATACCCCATTTGCTTACATTGGGAAGATCGGTATAGTTCAATCTTCTCACATAATCTACCCTAAGAACTTTAAAAATATTACTGACACCTACACTTGCTTCTATGTATGGTTTTCTTTCTAAAGTATTGGTCAATACCTGCCCATTTTCATCCACAGGAAACCTTAATAATTCATTAGTTTCATTCGGTAAATTCTGATCATCTAAGCTTCCCCAAAGGCCTTTGAACGTTGCAACTTCACGCCACTTTAACTTTTTGATCAGTGGAATTCTTCCAAAAAATACCCCTTGGAAACTATGTTGATAATTGATAGATGCATACTTATCACTGACAAACTCAAGAAAATTCATCAAGTTATATGATTCCAATTGATAAGCATATGTTTGATTGGCTCTGTGGGTCGTCAGTAAAGTGTAAGGTACCTGACCAAAAATACGTCCACCCTCTACCGTAAGCTCTGAATATCCGAAAGGTGGTAAGTAAAATACTTTTTTGGCTTTTAATTGTATATTGTGGTAATTATATTCACCTACCGTCGGCCCTTCGAGACCTGCGGTATATCTGAATTCAATAATAGGATACTTAGTCAACATTGGTGTACGATATGTCGAACCTTCATAAAACTTTTCATTTGGTGCGTATCTCAACATAAGTCCGAGTTCAGAACTCATAACTTCGTTTTTGAATAATCGCTCCGTAATGGACTCGTAATCAAATAGCAATGCCCCAGCTGGAGTCTGAATGGTTCTTTTGGCAGAAATACTATATGAAAATCCTCCTTCGCTTTCTTTAAGATACTCAATACCCGCAGTTTCTGTATAGATCATTTTGTCATTAACACCTCGTTTGATTGATAAAAAAATATTATCTTCTTGCACAAATTGAAGGTCTTGACCAGGAATCTTTATATCATCCTGATACCAGATTTTCAATTGATTATAAGGAAATCTCAACAGTTGAGCTTTTCCAAAATTATATCGCATAGCAGCGTATCCCTTAAATTTTTCGTCTTTAAATCCATATGCTCCGTAACCTTCGATCATCATCCGCTGGCTAAATTTCAAATTTGTACGACCACCAAGACGCAACCTAAAACCTTCAATTGGATTAAAACTGTAGAATGTATTGGCAGGTCCAAGGTCAAATCCGCCAATAGGTGTATATCCTTCAAATAATAAGCGTCCTACGGCCATTACTCTTTTGAATGGCTTGTGGTTTTTCAGACTATCCACCATTTCATAGATACCCATTTCAGACTCATTTAGTGGAATATGTCTCTTGGCTGTCCAATATTCATCGGGCTTTCTCATGGCATCATTTGCTCTGATCGTAGCTCCTGCAAAACTAAATAGCGTATCGCTAAGTGATCTATTGACATCTATATCTAGAAAAGAAGTAGACTTTCTTCCCAAAACTGATCGAGTACTATCTCCTTTGGTTAAGCCAAAATCAATTAAAATATCATCCTTGACAAGCATAAGCTTTGGTTCATCCCTATCAGCTCGATTAGCTACCCAATCATATTCTTGGGTAATCTGAAGTTCTCTTACCCAATTGAGGTTGATATCTTTTGGGATTCCAGCATCTATTTTGTGAAGTGCATAAGTGGAGTCATTAGCGATCCACATGTGTCCCATAAAGGCAAAATCTGTCTTCGTCCTAGGAGCAAAATACATATGAATCATCGATTTGCCATTGATAACTGTAGTATCCTGAATGTAAAACCTGTATATATTAGGAGAAATAGGTGATAATGGACTTACGAAGCCGTTGGTAAGCAACATGATCGTATTTTCGTAAAAATCAATATCCTGATACATATTCGTCATCATATTAGATATACCCATACTGTTGAAGATATCATCGATATTAGTTATCTTTTCAGCACGAATGTATTCCTTTTTGGACTTCGGGTCTTTTCTATAGAATACATCAGATATATTTTCCCTAAGAAATATTGGAAGGTTTACTTTACCTGTGACCTTATTGGTATCAGCATTTTCAAAGATGAATTTGATACGTTTGAACAAGAAGCCATTTCTGGTCTTGTCCGTAATATTATTTAATGCAAATTCCATCTTTTCATGTTTGTTGTAGCTGTAGAAGTCGAAGCTTTCTTTTCTATTTTTATCCTTATTTTCTATAACTTTTTTGATTAATGCGACAGCAGGATTATCTTTATTTCTGTATTTTTCTGTTTTTACGACTACTTCATCAAGTCCGATAGCTTCGTCGATCAAAGAAATAATAATGCTATTTATTTTCCCAGGTTTGATATCAACTATTTGGGTTTTGTAACCAATATAAGATACCTTAAGTTTAGTAACTTTTTCTGTAGTTTCTATATAAAATTTACCATCAATGTCAGATGTAGTACCAATAGATGAATTGTCAAATTGAACATTAACATAAAGTATATCTTCTTTAGTTTTATCATCAATAATATGACCTTTTACAATGGTAGTAGATTGGGCAAAAATAGCTAGACTTGACAAAATTAAAAATAAAACAAAAATTTGTCTATGTAGATATTTGAGTTGCATTTTGAAATATTATTTGGTTTTAACAAGATTAAAGAGAAAAAGTTTAACTAATATTCTGTCATAGACTCCAATATGGAAAATCTATGGGTTTAAATATTTCATCAATAGGTGTATCGGCAATAGCTGAAATCTCTAATAATTGTTCGAATGGAACGTCAGGTTCCTTATTTTCATCATCACTAAGCAAAACTGCACCAAAACCGGGAATCAAAACGGCTAACTCATTATTTATATTACTAATGTTGTTTAATATTGACATTCTAATTAAATTTTGATTTTTTTAACTTGTGTTATTTCTACCTAAGTATTGTTTTCTAAAGATTGAGAATTAATTAGGATTAGTTTGTATCAATAACTTCTCGTAGATTAATCACCTACAATAAAAGAAACTAAACTAATAAAACTATTTCATATTATAATATTGATTAATTAGAATGATTTAAACAATTGATTAAATCATGTACAAAAAAAAGTTTCTATTTTAAAAAAAGGTACTTCGATATCATTTCTTTTACGATATTTATATGCTCATCGAGATATTTGTCAAAATCCTTTTCGCTCATATTATGCATTTTCATGGTCATAGGCTTACTAATGAACACAAATTGTATATTTGAAGGAATCAATACTAATATATGTTTCATATTTATATCCCTAATTTCTCCTGCTGCGACTGCTTCGGTGTACTGTTTTTCTAATCCCAAAAGTGCTTTGCTACCTATACACACCAATCTATCAGGGTTGCGGTGGAGTTCATTTAATACAAAATTTGCTAACTTAGGATTCTCTCTGAAAATCTTAAAATCATGATCGATTAATGCTAATACTTTATCCTTAAAATCTAGTGGTTTAGATAATATCTCTGTAAGCCCTTGAAAAAACAACTCACTTAATTCTGAAAATAC
>JBBRJL010000110.1:0-7474 GCA_038219375.1 Chitinophagales bacterium
TATGAAGATCAAAATTTGGTCACCAATAGCTCCAGTAAGAGCTTTATTGAAATTTGAAGGCGGAGGAGCGCCAGTAGAAAAATTTATTGACATAAAGGAAGCAAATAAATGGGTAGAATATTCAGTTGATTTTTCTGCAGGTGCAGGTACTGCGCATACTAAAGTGCTATTAGCTTTTAATCCATTCACCACACCAGCTGTCAGTACTTTTTATTTTGATGACATTCGTGGTTTTGAAGCTAAAGAAGTTTTCGAAACATTCGAGACAGGAAATGAAATGGGTTGGACAGCATTTGATGGCACATTAGAAGCACCAATAGAAAATCCAGCACCAAACAGTGTCAACAGCACGCCCAATGTAGGCAAATATACTAAATCTGACGCTCATGCATACAGCTTATTACTAGCAGAAAGAACAACTCCTTTTGACTTAAGCGTTTTGAATCAATTCAAATTACAGATTCATGCAAGTGCTCCAACACAAGTACTTTTGAAACTCGAAGGTTCTGGTCCAGCTGTTGAAAAAATAGTAAACATAGGACTTGCGAATGCTTGGCAAGAATATACATTCGATCTTTCAGCTTCAAAGGACTTTACACACCTTACTAAAGCAATTCTATTTTTTGATCCAGGAGTAGAGACGAGTGCAGATGTCTACCATTTTGACAATTTCTATGCTGTATCAGCTGGAGCTTGTGCAAGCGTGACGCTTGATGCATCTATTCTTGATGATTTCGAGTGTAATAGAAACGCTACTTATGTCAATGGATGGGATAGCCTTTCTGTTATAACAAATCCAGCGCCTAATACTGTTAATTCTTCGTCACACGTTGGAAGATATGTCGATCCTTTGGGAGAACCATGGAATGGTCTTTTGATTGATTATCAAAACCCAGTTGATTTGACTATAAATAACCAGTTTAATGCTAAAATTTGGTCATCAAAAGAAACACGAGTGTTATTCAAATTAGAAGGAGGTGCTTCTTCAGCAAACGAAGTTTGGGCTGATATCAAAGAACTCAATCAATGGGTTGATTACTCTATAGACTTTAGCAGTCAAGCCTTGGCTAGCCACAAAAAACTAATCATGTTCTTCAATGCAGGAAACGAACCTGAAGTTGGCGATATATATTTCGTAGATGATTTTGCTTGGGGCGAAAAAATAGTAGAAGATATCGAAAACTTCGAGAACGGTGCTACCCTTCCTTGGGAACCACTTGATCAGCAGACTTTGCTCCATGGAGACTTTGAAGTAATCGACAACCCGGATCCAAACGGTGTCAATACTTCAAGTAGAGTAGGTAAATATACAAAAGGAGTATCTCAATTCTCAACATTGGCAGCAGTAGCACCAGGATTGATTGATATCTCTGAAAAACCGCAGTTTAATCTTGATGTATGGGCACCAGGTGGAAGCGTATCCGTGACATTCCAATTAGAAAGTCCGTCATCTGGAAATAAAGATGTAACTAGAGACTTACTTTCTCCAGGAAGCTGGGAGACATTATCTTTTAATTTCTCAGAATTTCAGACTATTTCAGACTGGTCAGCACTTAAATTAATCTTCAACTCAGGTGTTGCAGAACAAGGTGCTATTTATTACTTTGATAACTTGAGACAAGGAGAATCAACAGTTGATCCATGTGAAGGCGCGGTAGCCATAACAAACATCATTGACGACTTCGAATGTCAAAGAAATTATGAATATGGTGCTGGTGCCGAATTATTGACTGATGTAAACAACCCAAGTCTTACTGCAGCAAATAGTTCAACGAAAGTAGGTCTTTACAAAGATCAAGCAAACCAACCATGGTCAGCATTATGTGTAAATTTCCCAGATGGTATAGCCCTTGATGTATTCAACCAACTAGAATTCCAAGTTTTGTCGACTCAAGTAGTTCCAGTTTTACTTAAACTGGAAGGTGGGGCAAGTCCCGCAAGAGAAATTTTCACGGAGATATCAAAAGCGAATGAATGGTACACCGTATCTGCAGATTTTTCTGGCGAAGCTGGCAAGGATCACAAAAGAGTTTGTCTTTTCTTTAACGCTGGCGTAGAGACATCTACCATAGACGATTATTATATTGATAATTTAAAATTGGCTCATGCTCCATATGATGGATGTTTGGTAAATTATGATGATGCAGCTTTCGTCTCAGACCAATGGTTATATTTCCCTAATGACAATGCAGGAGCTTTTGAATTAGTAGACAATCCACTTAAAGCAGGTATCAACACCTCTGACAAAGTAGGAAAAGCAACAGAAAAAGCTTCTGGCGAACAACCTTGGCAAGGAATGTACACTGATCTTCAGTCGTATATAGACTTTGGTGCGAATACAATTATCAAAGCAAAAATTCTTTCTCCTAAAATCACCACCATTACACTAAAAGTTGAAAAACCATTAGTAGCTGGTTTTCCAGGTGGTTCGGGTGACGTGACTGTAGCAAACACAAAAGTGAACGAATGGGAAGAATTGACTTGGGACTTTTCGCAAGCACCTCAACCTATAGATCCTGCTGGTCAATATGCACGTCTTACATGGATATTTGATATCAATAATTTACCAAGCGAAGATGTTATTTACTACTTTGATGATGTCAGACTTGATGGTGGAGACTGTGGCTCATCTGGACCATCTTCAGCTGATGATGTTAAGTTAACACAGCTTTCTGTTAGTCCAAATCCAGTAAGTGATATACTAAAAGTAAATAATGCAGAAATTCTTAAATCAACTGATATTGTAAATATCTATGGTCAGAGAATAGCAAGATTGTGGAACAACAATCAAACAACTCAGTATATCGATGTATCAGCTATACCTAGTGGAACCTATTTCCTAATGGGTTATAATGACAAACAACAACTCGTGGCACAATCACGATTTATAAAATTGTAAAAATATAGATTCTGAAAGTAATCGGATAAACGTCTTTGTTTATCCGGTTACTTTTTCTGAACAGGCATCTTATTTTCATAAAAATGTGTCTAATTATATTTTCAAATTAGCACTAGTGCTCTGTCAAAATAATTAGTTAAATCATAATGGCAGTTATTTTTTCAAAGATCAAGGCGAAAAACATGGAGAGCGTTAAGAAATCGTCGCAAACGATTTTAGCTCTGAACTGTGGACTCCGTGCCACAGCTTAGACAACGCTACGGCGAGTATTTTTAAAGAAGATGTTTGGAAAAACAACCACATTTCATTAAGTTCTTTATCTTAACAAAGTCCTATTCACCTCTTGATTTTTGATAAAATGCTTAAATTTTAAAACTCAAAACAACAATTAATATGTTTCGTATCTTTTGGAACATACTATTGATTCCTATCTTCTTTGGATGTAGCCAAAACCCAAAGATAAGTCAACTTCACTACACGAGAGCTGACTTAAAAAAAAGAACATTTGATTTCTTCTGGGACTTGGCCGATACTTCAAATTTTCAAATTCCAGACAGGTATCCTACGAATACATTCTCAAGCATTGCAGCCACCGGGTTCGGTCTAAGTGCCTACCTTACTGGCATTGAGAATAAACATATCACCCGCGAGCAAGGTGCAGATAGGGTATTGAACACACTTCTCACTTTATGGACATTGCCACAAGGTCCAAAACCACAAGGCTTAAGTGGTCATAAAGGCTTTTTCTACCACTTTCTCAACCCCGATGATGCAAAACGATACAAGACAGTAGAGTTGTCATCTATCGATACAGGATTGCTTATGGCTGGCGTTTTGAGTTGTATGTCTTACTTCGACGATCCTAACAAAGAGACAGAAAAACAAATTAGAACACTCGCTGATAGCTTGTTTCTCAGGGTAGACTGGAACTGGATGATGAAGCCAAATGGCAAAATGAGCATGGGCTGGCACCCAGAAAAAGGATTTATAGAAAACGATTGGAACGGGTATAATGAAGCTATGATTTTGATAATCATGGCTATGGGCTCACCAACACATCCTATACCTCACAATGCATGGCAAAAGTGGTGCGAAACTTATTCATTAGATAAATTTTATGGTCAAAAAAACATTCAGTTTGATCCTTTATTTGGTCACCAATATAGCCATATTTGGATAGATTTTCGGAATATAAAAGACAGTTTTATGTTGGCAAATAATGATGACTATTTTGAAAATTCAAGAAAAGCTACCCTTTCCAATAAGGCGTACTGTATAGCTAATCCTTCTCAATATAAAGGATATAGTGACAAATGTTGGGGATTGACAGCTTGTGACGGGCCAATAAATAAAACATTAATTATTGGTGGTAAGGAAAGAAAGTTTTTTGATTATAGAGCTAGAGGTGCGTGTAGCATTCAGATCGTTGATGACGGCACGATTGCACCTACTGCGGCAGGGGGATCTTTTGCTTTTACACCAATTGAATCAGAAGAATGCTTGAAGTACATGTGGAATACTTATTATCCCGATCTAATAGGAAAGTATGGATTTAAAGATGCATTCAATCTTACGTATTCAGATCATAAACATCCAAATGGATGGTTTGATGTAGATTATTTAGGAATTGATCAAGGACCTATATTACTACAAATTCAGAATCATGAGACTGAACTTCTTTGGAAAACGATGAAAAGAAATCCATATATTATAAACGGACTTAAAAAAGCTGGCTTCAATGGCGGCTGGTTAGATAAAATCAATTAAAATGAAAACACAAATTTTATTAGCAATAGCAGGATTGTTTTTGATAAGTTGCTCAAAAAAGACAACGGACAAAATGGGATCTCTTCCCAAAGACCCTTTTATCGAAAAACTGATGTCGCAAATGACGTTGGACGAGAAATTAGGGCAGATGACTCTTTACACCACAGATTGGGAATCTACAGGACCAACCATCAGGGGTGGTTATGAAAATGATATCAAAACAGGCAAATGTGGTGCTCTCTTTAATAGTCATACCGTAGATTTCACTACTAGACTCCAAAAGATTGCCATGGAAGAAAGTCGACTAAAAATACCATTATTATTCGGATACGATGTCATCCATGGCTATAAAACAATGTTTCCTATTCCACTTGGCGAGGCTGCAAGCTGGGACCTTGAAGCCATAGAAAAATCAGCATACGTCATGTCAAAAGAAGCCGCAGCATCAGGGCTTCACTGGACCTTCGCACCAATGGTGGACGTATCTAGAGAGCCTAGATGGGGACGAGTCATGGAAGGATCTGGAGAAGATACTTACCTTGGATCCAGAATTGCTGAAGCTAGGGTAAAAGGTATACAAGGTGATGGTTTTGACAAAGCAGATAGACTTGTGGCATGTGTCAAACACTTTGCTGCATATGGCGCACCGATTGCCGGACGTGATTACAATTCTGTAGAGATTAGCGAGCGTGTTTTCCGAGAAGTATATCTACCACCTTACAAAGCAGCCGTTGATGCAGGAGCAATGACGGTAATGACTTCATTTAATGATTATAATGGCGTACCAGCTTCAGGTAATAAATACCTCCTCACAGACATTCTTCGCAAAGAATGGGGATTTACAGGTTTTGTAGTGACAGACTATACTTCTATTAATGAAATGGTCAATCATGGCGTAGTGAAAGATGAGACCGATGCCGGTATTCTAGCTATAAATGCAGGGGTTGACATGGATATGCAAGGGGCTATTTTCCAAGAAAAAATAAAAATTGGTCTTACGGATGGTCGTATTAATATGAAACAAATTGACAATAGCGTGAGAAGTATTCTCCATGTCAAAAAGAAATTAGGATTATTTGACAATCCATATAAGTTTTCTGACAAAACCCGCGAAACGAATACCATCCTTGCCAAAGAAAATCTAGAAGCGAGTAGAGACGTAGCACGAAAATCAATCGTACTACTAAAAAACAATGGCATTCTTCCCATTAAAAATTCTGTCAAAAAAATATTGCTCGTAGGACCATTGGCAGATGACAAAAACAACCTTATTGGTGCTTGGTCAGCATCAGGAGAAGGCAGACATTGTGTATCATTACTTACAGGGATGACACAAAACCTCAAAGCAACCGACATCACTATTGAATATATAAAAGGATGCGAAATAGAAGGAAGTGATAAATCAAATTTTGACCAAGTCATGGCAAAAGCAAGAGAAGCAGATCTTGTAATTCTAGCGATTGGAGAGCATAAAGACCTAAGTGGGGAAGCGGCATCAAGGGCGATGATAAGAATACCAGGTGTACAAGAAGAAATGCTCGACCAACTAAAAACTATAGGAAAACCAATCGTTACTGTCCTGATGAATGGTCGCCCCTTGATACTAAACAATGTAGATCAGAAATCGGATGCAATACTCGAAACTTGGTGGCTAGGAACCCAAGCTGGCAATGCGATATCAGATGTTTTATTCGGCGATTACAACCCATCAGGTAAATTGCCAATTACTTTTCCGAGACATGAAGGACAAATTCCCATTTATTATAATCATAAAAATACTGGAAGACCTCTAAACCCAAATGATAAATATACGACCAAATATTTGGACATGCCGAATAGTCCTTTATATGTCTTTGGGTACGGTCTGAGCTATACTACTTTTGAGTATAGTAAGCCAAGTGTCACTAAATCTACTTTCAAACAAAATGAAAAAATAAATATTTCTGTAAATATAAAAAACGCGGGAACCTATGATGGCGAAGAAGTAGCCCAATTATATATCAGAGACCTTGTATCAAGCGCTACAAGACCCGTCAAAGAGTTGAAGGGATTTAAAAAAATAATGCTAAAAAAAGGGGAGAACAAGACCATAACGTTTGAATTAACAAGTGATGATCTCGCTTTTTACAACGATAAAATGGAATGGGTGACAGAACCTGGAGAATTTAATATTTTTGTGGGAGGATCGTCAGAAACGTCCAATGTAGTCAAGATTCAATTAACAAAATAAACGAAAATAAAATGAGAAGTCTTATTCAAAAATGTGCTGCGGCCTTCATTATTATGTTTACAATTGTGTCATATTCGCAAGCTCAACATGCCATTAAAGGTGTCGTAAAGGCCCTTGCCAATGGTGAACTACTCATCGGGGCAACCGTAGAAGAAGTGGGTACAACCACAGGAACCATTACTGATATCGATGGCACTTATTCTCTCAATATCAGTAGTAAGACCGCCGTCCTTATCATAAAATATATTGGTTATGAAGATACGAGAATCGAAGTGAATGGACAAAGTGACATTAATGTAAATCTAGCTGAGTCATCCGTATTAATTGATCAAATCGTAGTAGTAGGATACGGTACCCAGAAAAAAAGTGACCTCACCGGTGCAGTGAGCAGCCTCAAAGGTACAGAACTAGAAAGAGTGATCACGCCTAATGTAGAGCAGGCACTCCAAGGGAAAATACCAGGTGTATACGTGTCTCCCGCTTCAGGTCAGCCAGGTGCAGGTGCTGTCATCAGGGTACGTGGAACAGGCACCCTCAATAACTCAAATCCGCTATACGTCATCGATGGCATGATCACG
>JBBRJL010000111.1:0-7469 GCA_038219375.1 Chitinophagales bacterium
CCACACGTTGTTGCTCACCGCCGGAAAGGGAAGTGACTGGTTTTTTCTCATAGCCATTTAGCCCTACCATATCTAGTACTTGTAGCACTCTAGCAGTCATTTGTCCACGATCTTTCCATCCCGTTGCCTCTAGGATATACATAAGGTTTTTGCCTACGGACCAATCTTCAAATAGAATAAAATCTTGAAAAACCATGCCTAGCTTTCTTCTGAGGTGTGGGATTTGTCTGGACTCTAAGCCATTTAGTTGAAATCCTGCCACCGTCGCCTTTCCTGAGATCAATGGGATACTGCCGTAGATGGTCTTCAGAAAACTTGTCTTTCCACTCCCAGACTTACCAATGATATAACAGGTCTCAGCAGCTGCTAGCTTGAAGTCAACTTTGTTTAGTACAAGGTTGTTTTCCTGATAAATATCAACATCATCAAATTCTAATACAAATGAATTGTCCAAATTGGTGAAAATTTTGACGTAAAGATACTAAAAATGTTTTGATTTATTCGATTTGCTACGTATCAAAAAGATCAGATATCAAGCAAATTAATCAAAATCTATTTTTACAAGATTAATTTTCCAGCTTTTTTCACTAGGGACTATAATACTTTTTGGTCCTATCTGAATGGCGTCTCTAAAGCGCAATTTCAAGTTTTGATACTCCGTACTTAACACACTTTTTCGCTCGGCATCACCCGTAGGATCAAGGACATATTCGCTCACAGTATTCGCATTTTTTATTTCATCATTATAGATCAATCTGAGTCTTGATGGTGTTTTGAAAAGGAAATATGACGAATATATCCCGTCATCGTCCTGCGAAAACTGTTTTTTAAATAATATTTTTTTCCAATGTTCTTTTCCATCTGCATAGGTCGCCAAAAGGATGAGATCTTCATGATAATAGTCTATAAAACCTCTTGGCGGAAAGTAATCGCCAAACTGTCCTGGCGCATTCATCTGAGATCTTCTGGTAAATTCTTTGACCATTTCAGATATAATAATCACACCGCCATCATTTCTGACGATGACATCTTTTATGATAAAATTTTCTAACTCTTTGACTTTTCCCGTTTTTTTTCCTGTTGCATCAGCCATAAACTCCATAGAAAACCTATTGATCAATATCTCTGCATCTTCGGGTAGATCTGATGGTGCTATTGAAAATCCAAAATATCCGTTTGCCCGAGTTTCATCACCATAGCTGGTAAATCCTGCTAAAACCAACTTTTGGTTTTTTTCATCAAAATCCATCATCAAGTCCGTGATATTATCTGATTCTGGTGTGAATAAGTGCACAGAAATATCCTGTGGGCTTCTGATGTTGATCAACGTAAAACTCTGCTCGCTCTTTTTATTCCAGAATGATGATGCACGCCCTACGATATATAATTGACCTTCATTGCCCAAAATTATTTTTTCGAAGTCTGTTTTAAAATTAAAGTCTTTGACCGTTATCGTAAATTCATAGATATTTTTCAATTTGAGATTATCTACCACTTGGATAATGAGGTTGCGATCGTCCGGCGTAAAAATGACAACTTTTGACTTGTCCTCAGAAAATGCAAACCTAGGATTTCCAGTCAATGACTTCCTTACTTTTGACAATAATGTAGCGGAGTCGGTGAGTGAAATGTATTTGTCGTATTGATTGACTCGTATATAAGTGATGCCTTCATCTTTGTAAGTATAATAAAAATTGAAGGTAGAATCCAAAGGCGTAATACCAATGGGTCGAATATTTTTTTTCTCAAATTCTGGTTGTCTAGCTGTTTTGTACCTCAAATTCTGGTCGAAAATCTCAAAATTCTGTTCAAAACCCCGGTCATGGTAGAATAAAATATGATCACCGATGTTGGGTAAAACTTCGTAAGAATAATTGTTTCTGACATTTATTTCATTAGAAACAGTCACTTTTTGTCCATAACAAAGGGTATTTGCTATCAAAAAGAAGATGAAACCAAATTTGTTTATCAATCTTATCATATTGTACTAAACCAAAATTACACCAAAAGTATTTCAATTTATGGTGGAAAAACTAAATTCGATTAATAATTTTTCGGGTAGCCAACTATATTATCTAATTTTGCCACATTTTATTGACAACATTTTTTTACAAAAGATCTGAAACAATGAGTTCTGTCATCCACATAAAAACAAACCCTAGCCTCTCGCCAAAACATATTGAGTTCAATAAGCTGGTCAAAGATATTGAAAAACTGAGAAAAGAACTTAGCCATGAAGAAGAGAAACTAACATTGTTTTCTGATTATTATGTCAAACATATCTTACCGATAAAAGAAGTTTTTTGTAAAACAAAACTAGAAATGGCGATTACATTAGACGAGTTATCTGAAAATAGCAAGTTACCGATGACAGTCATCAGCGAGTTGGAAATCATCATTCCGGAAATATTGACTGAAGTATTTCAAAACTTTTCTCCAGATGAAAGTGCAAAAGCCATTTACAAAAAGTGGACAGCGCTCAATTACGACGAGATACTGAAGATCGAAAAGGAAAAACATCTCGAAGAATTATCCGATTTTATGAAATCTATGGGTATCGATCTGGATTTCGATAAGGATTTCGATCTGGATGACCCTGAGTCAACAGCAAAGCTTTACGAAAAGCTGCATGAAGCAAAACAAAAGTTCGAATCAGTAAATATAAATCAAAAAACATCTAGAAAAAAAACCAAAAAACAACTTGAAGCCGAAGAATTCGCTAAAATGCAGGACGAATTAAAAAATAAAAACTTGCGTAGTGTCTATCTTTCCTTGGCAAAAATCCTCCATCCCGATAGCGAAACCGATCCCGAGCTCAAACTCGAAAAGGAAGAAGTGATGAAACAGGTGACCAAGGCTTACGAAGATAAAGACATCATCACCTTGCTAGTCATCGAGACCGAATGGCTCAAAAACACTGAAGAACGTCTGGCAAATATCAAAGAAGATGTAGCTGCTATTTATATCCAATTGCTCAAAGAACAAGCCAAAAAATTGAGACAACAAAAAGCAGAACTTAGGCATCACCCTAGATTTCAATATATATCATCTTTTGTAGGTGAAAATGTAGAACGTGGGATATTGAGAATGTCCGCACAAAAGGGAGGAATAGAAAGGGATATCCGAAATGCTAAAAAAGAAATAGATCTCATAAAGAATAGTCCAAGAAATGATGTCAAAAAATTCATAAAAACCTTGGCGAAAAGATATTATAAAGAACCAATGGAAGATTTTATGGAATTTATGAGCGCATTCAGATTTTAAGTTTTACCAATTTACCTAAACAAATACAATAATAATCAAATGAATAATAATCAAATCATAGAGTGTGTCCCTAACTTTAGCGAAGGGAGAGACATGACCATCATCAGACAAATAACGGACGAAATCGAAAAAATCGACGGTGTAAGACTCCTAGATGTAGATCCAGGCAAAGCGACCAATCGTACAGTAGTGACACTCGTAGGTCACCCAAAAGCGGTGATAGAAGCTGCCTATCAAGCTATCAAAAAAGCATCAGAACTCATAGATATGTCCAAACACAGTGGTGAACATCCACGTATGGGAGCAACGGATGTATGTCCTCTGATACCGATATCGGGCATTACGATGGAAGAGACTGCGGCATACGCCCACGAACTAGGCAAAAGAGTAGGCGAAACACTCCATATTCCTGTATTTATGTATGAATCTGCTGCCACCAAACCAGAAAGGCAAAACCTTGCTACCATACGTGCTGGCGAATACGAAGGAATGGCGACCAAGCTACAAGATCCGAAATGGCATCCAGATTATGGTACCAATACATTTAATGAGCGAGCAGGTGCCATAGCCATCGGGGCGAGAGATTTTCTAGTTGCATACAATGTCAATCTCAATACAACTTCGGTACGTCGAGCAAATTCTGTAGCATTCGATATACGCGAAAATGGACGTATAAAAACTGATACAAAAGGCAAAAACATGATAGATGCATCGGGCGAACCAATAAGGATACCTGGCGCCTGCAAATCAGTCAAAGCCATCGGATGGTACATCGAGGAGTATGGTATCGCTCAGATATCTATGAATCTTACCAATATCAACGAAACGCCATTGCACATTGCATTTGACGAATGTTGCAAAAGTGCTCAATCTCGTGGTCTCAGAGTCACAGGCTCAGAGTTGGTAGGTTTGGTACCAAAATCTGTTTTGATAGATGCTGGCAAGCACTTCCTTAAACAACAAAAAAGATCAATAGGCGTTTCCGAAAAGGAATTGATCCACATAGCAATCAGGACATTGGGATTGGACGAATTATCGCCTTTTGACCCATCCAAGAAAATAATAGAATACTTGCTAGAAGACAAGGCAGCGCATCCATTGGTACAGAAAACACTCATAGACTTTGCCAACGAAACAGCATCTGAATCTCCTGCACCTGGCGGAGGAAGTATATCAGCGTATGTAGGTGCGCTCGGAGTTTCTCTAGGTACTATGGTAGCTAATTTGAGTTCACATAAAGTTGGCTGGGATGATCGTATTGACTATTTCTCTGAAAAAGCGAACGAAGGTCAGCAGCTCAAAGATAGATTGCTAGACTTGGTAGATGCAGACACTCATGCATTCAACAAAATCATGGATGCTATCAGAATGCCAAAAGCTACAGATGACGAAAAAGTAACTAGAAAATCAGCCATGCACGCAGCTACGATAGGCGCAATAGAAGTACCACTCAAAGTCATGAAAGTAAGTCTCCAATCCATGGACATGCTACGTGAGATGGCAGAAAATGGTAATCCAAACTCCGTCTCTGACGCAGGTGTGGGCGCACTGTGCGCGCGTACGGCTGTAGAAGGGGCAGCGCTCAATGTGAGAATCAATTGTAGTGGATTTGATGATAAAGACTTTGTTGTGAATGCTTTAGCCCGAGCAGATGACATGCTTCAGAAAGCGAAAGTGGCAGAACGGGAGATTATTGCTTTGGTGGAGAAGTTGATCGTGTAGGGATTTGAGATAAGTGTCTAATACCAATTGTATTTATAAAATAGTCCAAAATAAATAGATAGTAACTCAAGTTTCGGTGATAATTATAAATCCTATTTGTTTATATTTCAATTTGACTTTAATTTCTAAATTTAATCTTTTCTACATTTGTTTAGCTTCTTTTTCTTTTGTCTCGATACATGACTAAGTGCTCTGTCAAGATAATTAGTTAAATTATAATGGCAGTTATTTTTTCAAAAATCAAGACGAAAAGCACAGGCATAGCAGTAGCTACGGCGAGCATTTTTAACGAAGAGATTTGGAAAAAGAACCACATTTCATTAAGTTATTTGTCCTGACATAGCACTAAATGGTTGCGAAGAATGAGCAAAGCGAGTGAACGATTTCACTCGATAACGCAGGAATTTCATTTTCTTAACAATTTTTGCAACTTCCAGGCAAAATACCACCAAAATCAGGTAGTTTTTCATTTTTATCACGGATTTAAATCCGTGGTTACTAATATTTCACCCCATTCGGGGTTATATCTTCATAGTTACGAAAAAGATGACGTTTATTGGACTATTTTGTATGTACTATTGGTATAAAACGTAAATTAAAAATTGCACATCAAGTTTGGGATATGCAAAGATTAGCTATATTGAAAGTATTAAAAAAGTATTCATTATCTACTCAAACTCGATAGAAAATTTGGCTCTATGTTGAATTGAGTGGGTAAAATATATAAATAGTTGTAGCTTAGCGTTATGAATAGTGAACAAATATTTAAAATGGCTCTTGGCCTAGAAGCTCCTTGGGAAGTAAAGAGCTTATCGTTTGAAATAAATAAGACAGGTAGTAAAGACCTTCATATTTATATTGGCTATGTAAAGGATTTTGCGCAGTTTAGAGATGAAAATGGGAAGAGTCTGATATACGATCATAATGAAAGAAAGTGGCGTCACTTAAATTTTTTTCAGTACAATTGTTATCTACATTGTGATGTACCGAGGGTAAAAGACAGAGAAAGTGGGAAGGTATTGCAGGTTGAAGTACCATGGGCTAGGTCGGGTAGTGGGTTTACTTTACTATTCGAAGCTTTTAGTATGTTATTGATCGAATGTGAGATGCCTGTAAATAGTGTAGGGAAGGTACTGGGTGTATATGCTCAAAGGATATGGACAATATTTCATTTTTGGATTGCGATGTCCTATCGAGAGGCCGATCATAGTAACATCACATCAATGGCCATAGACGAGACAAGCTCAAAGCGAGGTCACAATTATGTAACATTAGCAGTTGATATGGTAGAGAGTAGGGTTATCCACGCAGTTGAGGGGAAAGGGGCTGAGACAATAACTGAAATTGCAAACTACTTAAAATCAAAGGATTGCCAAATCAGTGACGTAAAGTCAGTGTGTATAGATTTATCTCCATCATTCATAAGTGGTGTGAGTAAGGAGTTTGAAGATGCAACGCTGGTCTTCGATAGATTTCATGTCAAACAACTATTAAATAGGGCAATGGATGAGGTGAGGAAAACGGACTACAAAACCCATAAAGAAGAATTAAAAGGTTGCAAATATATCTTCTTAAAGAATGATGAGAATTTGTCAAAACATCAGCGATATATGAAAAATGAGTTGATCACATTATTACCAAATATTGGGGAAGCTTACCGTCTCAAAGAGCTCTTTGACAGCTTTTGGCACTTTACAGATGAGCAAGAAGCAAAAGGATTTTTGTGGTATTGGTGCGATTTGGCAAGAGAGTCAAAATTACAACCAATGATAAAATTTGCCAATACAGTCACATCACATTGGACAGGAATCACCAATTATACTATGTTGAAGATAAGCAATGGTGTAATAGAGGGTATCAATAGTAAAATACAATTGGCCAAACGAAGAGCGAGAGGATATCGGAACATGACCAATTACATAAATATGATCTATTTTATTGCTGGTAAACTTAAATTTAAGTACCCCAACTTCTTACTTAGTGTCAAATCGTCCCCATCCTAATCAACATAGAGCCGAAAATTTTTATGCACTTTAAAATGATTTCTCTGCTATTTGTCAATCAAAAAGTGAAATATCATTCTCTTATCATCAGCTATATCATCATAGTTTTAATTTCAAAAACGGTCTAAATTCGACTAATTTATTATTGATTGATACATTGCTGACTACAAAACTGGAACAACAATCACTTTCAGACACTGTAGTTGTAACAGCTATTGTGTCAATTGGGATATTATTTACAAAGAGTAGATAATCTGCTGACGGATTATCTACCGAAAAACTAATAACGCCATCAAAATAGACGGTAAATGAAGAGTTTTGATTTTTAATATTTCGTAACTCAACATCTTTGAGTTGTAATTTCCCATTAGAAATAAGGTCAACTCCAGTACTATCTACCAGTTGAATATTTAAATCCGGCGGTCCTGTCTCGCAAACGATGTTGTTACATTGACAAGCTACAAATATCAATGTAAAAAG
>JBBRJL010000112.1:0-7462 GCA_038219375.1 Chitinophagales bacterium
AATCCTGTTCGCTACCCACGCTTTCGTGCCTCAGCGTCAATCAAGGCCCAGCTAGCTGCCTTCGCAATTGGTGTTCCATGACATATCTATGCATTTCACCGCTACATGTCACATTCCGCTAACCTCAACCCAATTCAAGAAAATCAGTATCAATGGCAATTTTATCGTTAAGCGACAAGATTTCACCACTGACTTAATCTCCCGCCTACGCACCCTTTAAACCCAGTGATTCCGGATAACGCTTGCACCCTCCGTATTACCGCGGCTGCTGGCACGGAGTTAGCCGGTGCTTATTCTGTAGATACCGTCAGACACTCATAAATGAATGCGTTTCTTCTCTACTAAAAGCAGTTTACAATCCATAGGACCTTAATCCTGCACGCGGGATGGCTGGTTCAGACTTTCGTCCATTGACCAATATTCCTTACTGCTGCCTCCCGTAGGAGTCGGGTCCGTGTCTCAGTACCCGTGTGGGGGGTCACGCTCTCACGCCCCCTACTGATCGTAGCCTTGGTAGGCCGTTACCCTACCAACTAGCTAATCAGACGCACACCCATCTCTAAGCGCCAGAACTTTAATAATATATATTTATATACATTATCACATCCGGTATTAATCCCAGTTTCCCAGGGCTATCCCGGTCTTAAAGGTAGGTCATGTACGCGTTACTCACCCGTGCGCCGCTCTCTAGTACCGAAGTACTATACCGCTCGACTTGCATGTATTAGGCCTCCCGCTAGCGTTCATCCTGAGCCAGGATCAAACTCTCCATAGTATAATCCTTATGGCTCTCTCTATTTTTCAAGAAATCGCTCTTATTTAATTTTAAATTCCTTTGTAGACTAATATACTATTATTATATTATATCTAAGTATTAATGCTCCAACCGTGTCAATGAACTTTTGTTCTTATATTCAACTAAATAAAACCCTTCGGCCAAATTTAATAAATTATTCAATTATTTCGAAAACCCAAACATCACCATATCTCACTCTCCTTCCTTTCGGGCCGCAAAGATATAAACTATTTCTATTCTATCCAAATGTTTTTGAAAAAAAAATTATTATTTCACCCTAACACATCCCCACACAATCTAATAATAACAATCCTAACAAATTAATATAATAAAAATACACTCAATCTTCATTCCCTTCTTTAAGGGGACGCAAAGGTAAGAACGTTTTTCAATATTCAAAGCTTTCCTTAAAAAAAATTAACTTTATATTTGAATGCTTTTAAAATCATAAAAATCAAACTACGATAACTTTCTGATTACGTATTAATTACATATGAAAAGTTGGATTCTAAATTAAATCAAACTTATGCTGAAAAGCGGATGTGGTGAGTAAATACAGCTTTCGTTTATCACTGACACGTATTCTTCGCTCCTTGATAGTTTCCGCAGATAGTGATTTTATCTTAAAAAAAAGATTTATATAATATTTGTATGCACAATATACTCCTAATCTAGATGATCTAGGCAATGCTGCAATACCTACATATGCATCATCGAAGTCTATCTGAATCTCATCTTGAATAGACCTTTTATCACTTTCAGAAAATAAATCAAAATCTATGTCGGGAAAATAAACTCTTCCTCGCTCCAAGTAATCAGACTTCATATCTCTCAGAAAATTAATTTTCTGAAAAGCTGCGCCCAATGATTGTGCGGGCCTTCTAAGTCTTTGATATTCATCTTCATCCCCATTTAAAAACACATATAGACACATAAGTCCAACGACTTCCGCAGAGCCATATATATAGGTGTCCAAATCCTTTTTATCATAGACAGACTTATAAAGGTCCATCTCCATGCTATGTAAAAAAGCCCTGATAAGTTCTTGGTCTATACTATATTTATTAACTACCTCTTGAAATGAATGTAAGACTGGGTTCAAACTGATTTTATCCTCTATTGCTCTGAAAGTATCTCTAGTAAATTCATCCAAAAATTGTTTTTTGTCAATATGATGAAAAGTATCAACAATCTCGTCAGCAAACCTTACAAAACCATAAATAGCATAAATAGGATAACGCAATTCCCTTGAGAACATCCTTATCCCTAACGAAAAAGATGTACTGTAGCTCTTTGTTATTACTGCATTACAATCAAAACATACTTTAGAATATAGCTCCATTTTATTGTGCTTTATGTGAACTAATAATCTCATTTGCAACTACCTGACCTGATATAATCGAAGGTGGCACTCCTGGACCTGGAGTAGTAAGTTGTCCAGTAAAGTATAGATTTTTAATATATTTGTTTCTCATTTTGGGCTTAAGAAAGGCAGTTTGTTTGAGCGTATTCGCAAGGCCATATGCATTTCCTTTAAATGCATTATAATCAGCTTTGAAATCATTCAAGCAATAAGATTTCTTGTAAACAATACTTTCTCTAATATCAACACCAATCATTTTTATGATTCTGTCACACATAATGCCAAAGTACTTTTCATGCAAAGCATGGTCGTCATTGATCCCGGGAGCTAAAGGCATTAACATAAATAAATTTTCTTTTCCTTGACCTGCTACACTAGGGTCGGTAACTGAAGGACACGAGAGATAAAACAAAGGTGCAGAAGGCCAGCTAGGCTTTGTATATATCTCATTGGCATGTCGGGAAAAGTCTTCATCAAAAAACAAATTGTGATGTTTAAGGCCCCCTACTTTTTTGTCCAAACCTATATAGAATAATAGTGAACTTGGCGCCATAGTACGGCTATTCCAATATGCTTCATCATACATCCTAAACTTTTCTGGCAGAAGATGTTGCTCAACATGATGGTAATCTGCACTTGCCACAACATAATCAAAATCGTAATTACCAGTAGATGTAACTAACCTGGTAGCGGTATTGTTTTCAACTAAAATCTCCTTTACTTCTGCATTTATTATGAATTTGACTCCAAGCTCAGTTGCAATTGAGACAAATCCTTCAATTACTTTATGCATACCACCCATAGGATACCATGTTCCCAATTTTAGGTCTGCGTAATTCATTAGGCTATACAAAGCTGGTGTATTTTCAGGTGTGGCTCCTAGAAACAAAACAGGAAACTTTAGGATATCTCTAATTTTTTGGTTTTTGAATAACTTATCTACCTCAGTAGAAATAGAAGACAACATTTGGAGTTTAAATAAACTTCTAAATACCCTTAAGTCAGCAAAATCAAAGATTGAATGCCCTGGCTTCCAGACGAATTCATTCATTCCAACAGTGTATTTATATTCAGCTTCCTCAAGGAATTTATCCAAATTAGCGCCACTTCCTGGCTCAAGGGACTCAAAAAGATTCTTCAACTCCATATAATCAGCAGGCATTGACACCACATCGTCTTTGCCGAAAATAACGTCGTATGAAGGATCCAATCTGATTAAATCATAATAATCACTAGCCTTTTTACCAAAAATATTAAAAAAATTTTCGAATACTTCTGGCATCCAATACCATGAAGGACCCATATCAAAAATAAAACTGTCGACCTCAAATTTTCTTGCGCGCCCACCCAAAGTACTATTTTTTTCCAAAACAGTAACTTCGTATCCTTCCTTAGCTAGGCAAGATGCAGCTGCTAACCCAGAAAAACCTGACCCTATAATACCTACTCTTTTCAACTTAATGATTTTACGTTAAGAAATTATGAAACATCAAAGGCAGGATATTGTTCAAAAAAAAGAGAGCCTCTATCTTTAAAGACAAAGGCTCTCTTTTATTATTGATGGATAAGAACTGAAGTTATTCTTCTATCTTTCCACCTTTAGCATTATCCTGCCATTCTTTCAATTTGTCCCAATCACCATTTGAAGCTAATTCAGCTTGCATAGGCCAAGAAGAAGGATCATGCATTTGATATCTACTACCCGCAGCATTAAGAATTTCCTTAAGGTCTGCTGGATCTGCCTTCGCAAGATCAGCAAATGTGAAAATACTTGCATTGTTGAATAATTCTTCAATTTTTGGTCCGATACCTTCCACTTTCTTAAGGTCATCACCTTTCACAGGTGTAGCAGCCTTCTTTTCCACTTTAACAACTTCTTCTTTTACAACATCATCCGTGACAACGTCTGCAACTTTCGCTGTAGCCGCAGCTTCGGCCATCTGTTCTTTAAGTTCAGAAAATCCCTCAATATCTCCAAAAGTAGACAATTCGACTTTAGACTGTGTTGCCTTTATGGTCTTTTTGACTTCTTCCTTCTCCTTTGTTTTTTCAGTCTCAACTATCTGATCTGCTTCTCTTCTGATGTCTTCAAGATATCTAGTATGAGACACAATGATTCTCTTATCATCTCTATTGAATTCAATAACTTTGAAAGTCAGGACTTCTTCATTTGCTGCTGTTGAACCGTCATCTTTTTTGATGTGTTTGATAGGCGCATATGCTTCTAATCCGTAAGGCAACTGAACGATAGCACCTCTGTCATCTTTCTTAACGATGGTAGCTTCGTGGTATGATCCTACTGGAAAGACATTTTCGAAAGTATCCCATGGATTCTCTTCTAACTGCTTATGCCCTAAAGAAAGCTTTCTGCTATCTTCATCTACCTCAAGGATAGAAACATCAATTTTTTCTCCTACTTTGGTGAATTCTGAAGGATGAGAATATCTTTTAGTCCACGACAAGTCAGAAATATGTACCATACCTCCGATTCCGTTGTCCAATTCTACAAATACACCATATGGCGTAAGGTTTTTAACCTCACCTGTGTGCTTGGTGCCAACTTTATAAGTGGCCGTCACTACACTCCAAGGATCTTCAGTCATTTGTTTAATACTCAAAGACATTTTTCTTTCATCTCTGTCAATGGTAACCACTTTGGAATCCATTTCTTGCCCAAGTGTGAAGAAGTCTCTAGCATTAACTGGTTGATTGCTCCAGTTGACTTCTGAAACGTGAATCAAACCTTCTACTCCTGGAATAATTTCAAGGAAAGCACCATAATCTTCGATATTTACGATCTTACCTCTGACTACGCTACCTTCTGAAATAGTGTTGTCCAATACTTCCCAAGGGTGCGGTGTCAATTGCTTAAGGCCCAAAGATATTCTTTTCTTATCTTCACCAAAATCAAGTACGACGACATTGATTTTTTGGTTAAGAGACAATACTTCATTTGGATGATTGATTCTGCCCCAAGAAATATCTGTAATATATAGAAGTCCGTCTACACCACCTAGGTCCATAAATGCACCGAAGTCTGTGATGTTTTTGACCACACCTTCCAAAACTTGACCTTTTTCAAGACCAGAAATGATGGTTTCTCTTTGTTCAGCTAGATCACTTTCGATAAGTGCTTTGTGAGAGACAACGGCATTTTTGATGGCTTCATTTATCTTGACCACTTTGAATTCCATTGTTTTACCTACGTAGATATCATAATCTGTGATAGGCTTCACATCTATCTGTGATCCTGGCAAGAATGTCTCAAGACCAAGACAATCTACGATTAGACCACCTTTGGTTTTGCTGATCACATGACCCTTGATGATAGTACCGTTTTTGTAAGAATCAACTAGATTATCCCAAGCCTTTAATAACTTAGCTTTTCTTCTTGATAATACAAGTTGTCCTCTGAAATCTTCTTTGTTCTCTACATATACATCGACATAATCACCGATCTTTAGGTCAGGAGTGTCTCTGAACTCAGATAGCGAAACAAGTCCGTCAGATTTATAATTGATATCCAAAACTACATCACCGCTATGAATTGATGTCACACGACCTTTTACGACTTCAAGTTCTGCAACTGAATTTAGGGATTGGTCGTATTGTTCAAAATACCTTTTATGATC
The DNA here is from genome assembly GCA_038219375.1 of Chitinophagales bacterium. Classification (GTDB taxonomy): domain Bacteria; phylum Bacteroidota; class Bacteroidia; order Chitinophagales; family Saprospiraceae; genus OLB9. The sequence goes on from JBBRJL010000112.1 coordinate 5,792, forward strand.
AGCTTCATTATATTTTAGGGTATTTCTTTTACCCATTGACCAATCATAGTCATCGTGTGCTGTTGAATTGTCAACAACAACTTCCTCAGGTTCTGCTTCTGAAATGTCTTCAATTAAAACTCCTGAATCTTCTAAATGATCATTTGTTACATCTTTATCATCTATCATATATAAAAATAATTTGTATGCCTGATAATCACAGGCAGTGGTGAAAAAAAAATAAAATATTAAAAATGGCCGCAAAGGTAAACATTTTTTCTTTCAAAGTACACACCGTTCTTAAAATCGAGAAAATAAATTTACACACCGCCTAAAAAAAGTGTTCTTATCGTAGTAAAAATATCTTATTTCTGAGCAGTCTTGACCAAATATATAGCTACTAAGCTAAAAATAATATTGGGGATCCAGACGCCAATACCAGGATGTAATGAAAGATTCGTAGAAAAGGTTGTACTAAATTTGGATAAAATCACAAAAATAGCACCAATAACTATACCAGCAGCCAAATGAAACCCCATACCTCCACGCACTTTTCTGGAAGCCACTGAAACACCGATTAATGTAAGTATAAAGATAGTAAAAGGATCAGCTGTCCTCCTATACAACTCAATACTGTATTTCTTACCTGAATCTAACCCTCTCTCTTGTTCATTCTTGAGAAATTCCTTGAGGTCGCTTGTATTCATGACTTCCATCTGTTTGGTATACCTTGTGAAATCATCTGGCACGAAATTAAAGCTAGTATCAAACTTTTCGCTTACTTTTGAAATTAATTCTTCATCTATTCCATTGAAGGTTCTGATTTCGTATCCCTCAAGTTTCCATGTATTAGGTGCTTTTACAAAGGATATTTTATTTGCTTTAAGGGTATAAATCAGATTATTATCTACATATTTCTCGAGTCTGAATGTACGTCCAGTGCTATCACTTATCGAATAATTCCTTATATAAATTTTTTCATTTGGTGAAAGCCAGAGATGAATATTAGTTGTCCTCGATTGTTTAGCACTAGCTCGTATATATTGGCTTTCAAACTCGTTTTTTGCCAAATTGCTTTTAGGAATGACATAATTATTACCTAACCATAATAAAGTAGCAAGAATAGATGCTCCAATCATGTATGGTACTAGAAACCTTGTATAACTCACGCGAGCACTTAGTATACTTATGATCTCTGAGTTTTTGGCCATTCTAGATGTAAAAAAGATAACGGCCAATAACGCAAAAAGCGGCCATAAAAGCCCATTAATCCAAGGAACAAAGTATAAATAATATTCAAAAACGATCTGATAGAATGTAAGCTCGGAATTAAGAAACTTGTCGACCTGCTCAAAATAATTGATAGTAACCGCAATCATTGTAATGAGAAGCATCGTAAAAAAAAACGTACTTAAATATTTTTTGATGATATACCAGTCAAGAATTTTCATATTTGATTATAGTCTTTGGCTTACAGATTTTACCATAATATTTTTCCACTCATAGAATGTTCCCTCAGCTATCCGACGCCTGCTTTCTGTTACCAACCATAAGAAAAAACTAAGATTATGCAGAGTCGCAATCTGTCCTGCTAACAATTCTTCTACTTTGAAAAGATGTCTTAGATATGCTTTAGTATGAATCCGACTCGTAGGGGCAGTACTATCCGCATCAATAGGACTAAAATCTTCC
>JBBRJL010000113.1:0-7442 GCA_038219375.1 Chitinophagales bacterium
TAATACTACACTATCACAACCCATAGGATTAGCAAAAACATAAGCATATAAACCTGCTTCATAATATATGGTATCACCTACTACCAAGGAATCTCCAAAACAAATACGTCTAGTCTCAGGGAAGAATTTTTGGGTGACATCTACATCTGTAATGATAATACTATCACAGCCTGACGAAGTAGAAATGGTATCCGTATACAACCCTGCTAAGGTATAAATATTGTTTCCAACTGCAATACTGTCATCTTCACAAATCGAATAAAAATTGGTCACTACAACAGGGGATACCAACACTTGCACATTAGTAAATACTATGCTATCACAACCTGCGGCATTGATTAAAGTATTCTCAAAATTGCCCGTAAATCTGTAAACATCAGACCCTACTACCACACTATCGCCATCACAAATGGCTAAATCTTGGGTAAATGAAGAATTTTGTATTATAGACAATCTGGTCTCTACAGTACTATCACATCCAAAGGAAGACACCAAGCTATCTATATAAATACCTGACTGTTTGTAGACATTACTGCCGATAATAAGGCTATCCCCAGTGCAAATAGCCACTATATTTGAAAATTCTGTCTCTAGAACATTAACTTTTACTATCAGTAAGTTTTCACAACCGTTGGTGCCTTCTGATGATTGAATGAAAGTACCGGCATTACGATAGGTTTCTACTCCTACCATGATACTATCTCCTTTACAGATGATAACATCAGCATTCTCGATCGTAGCAGGGAGCAGGGTAATACTTGAAATAATAGTACTATCGCAACCATTGACCGATGGAAATACATCAACAAATGTACCTGCTAAAGTATACGCAGATGTGCCAACTTTCACGGTATCTCCCGTACAAATGGTGTAAGTATTAATGGTATTATATTTGGGAAAAAGGCTGATCTCGCTCACTACTATACTGTCACAACCTGCATTGGAAACGAGTGAATCAATAAAAACACCTGCTGTCGTGTATCTACTATTGCCCACTATTAATGTATCTCCAGCGCACAAAGCAATATCCTGATACACTAGACTATCTGTAAAAATACTGATATCTATTCTTTTGCACTCATCATTAAGTACACATCCGCCCCATCCTTTGAGATAATAGGTGGTATTTTTTGAAATATTCTGATCTATGAATGTACCACTACCAAAAGTAATATTTTCACAACTATCTCTCTGCCAAGACCATTGTGTCGCACTATTCAGATACCCTTCTACAATCTGGACGACAGCCCTTTCACCTTCGCAAAGTTCTGACTTCACAGCTCTTACATTTTTTATGTATGGATTGACGCAAATAAATACGTTTACCAAAAAAGCATCCAATCCGCCACTAGAAATAATATTAATCTCAGATGATGTGGGATCAAAATCCACAATAGCACCAAATCCACCAACGGTAATTAATTCTCCATTTAATTTTAGTACAATATCATTTATTTGTTCATTGGCGATGCCACCTAGATCAAAATGTTCATTGTAAGTACCATCATGATTCAGTATAAGTACAAAGGCGTCCGCACCACCTTTAGAGATACTTTCATTTTTCCTATCAAAAGCTAGGTTAAAATCCACAGTACCTCTATATAAACCTGCTAGGTAGATGATGCCTTTAGTATTTGTTATTACTTTGTTCCCTTGGTCATTAGAAACATCTCCATAGCTATTGACCCAAAGTGTATTTCCATTTTGATCCAACTTAGCTAAAAAAACATCTGTACCGCCTTTGGAAGTCCTATTATAAAGTTGTCCACCAAAATCCACTGTCTCTGAGTACCTCCCTGTAATGATGACGTTTAAAGATGGGTCCGTCGTTACAGATTGTCCATAATCAACACCTGAACTCCCATAAGTCTTAGCCCAAAGGTATTCAATATTTCCATTCAATTTCAAGACAAAAGCGTCTGTAATTCCTTTAGAGTTGAATTGTGCAGTACCAACTCCCGGATCTAGATCTATAAAATTTCTGAAATCCCCTGTAATAATAATGTTGTTCTGAATGTCTCTAATATGTTGGTGTACAAACTCATGGTCGATGCCACCTAAATGCTCCAGTTGAATTGGTTGGCTAGAATTCCCATTGAGTTTGAGAATGAATATATCATTACCACCATTACTAGCAGCATTAAATTCAGCTTGACCTGAACCAAAAATAGCATTGCCCTCAAAATGTCCTGTGATCAATAATTCTTCCGCAAGTCCAGCAGTTATAGATTTGGCAGTTACAGAAATACTTGAATCCAATTTTCTAGACCATAGTAACTGACCCTCTGAATTAATTTTGAGTATGAAAGAAAAAACCGCATTTCCCGTGCCTGAAAGTATAAGTTGGTTCCCATAATAAAGAGAATCTTGGAAGGTACCAATTACATATACATTATCCTCTATATCTGTTGCAATATCATATGCTATATCTGTTCTGAGACCACCTACTTGCCTTACCCACTGCAACAAACCCAATGTAGTGCTCTTCCTGATCAAAACATCTTCTCCACCTCGAGATGTGTATGACAGACCAATGCCGACACTCACTGTGCCCATAAAATTGGTAATATCGAAAACACTTTGATCAGAATCGATAGTAATACCATTTCCATATTCGGCAGTAGGTCCACCTACTTTGTATATCCACTTGAGTTCTTGAGCTGTCAATGACTGGAAACTCATGATGAAAAAACACGCTGCTAAGAGTACATTTAAGGGTTTCATACGCTGACTTGAAAATTATATAATTACATCAATAGTAATACACATCCAAAATTGTGCCGAATAATGAATAAAGTCTAATGCATGTGGGAATATGTGAATGTGGGAATGTGTGAAGGGATGAATAAGGGAATGAGTGAAGGATGGTACTTTTCTTAAATCTTTGTTTAGGAAAGAACTGCTATTACAATTATGTCTAACAACTTTACAAATAATGCGGCATTGAGCAGTATTAATAAAACGGCAACAAAAACTATTAATACTAAAAAAGGCAGCTGGATTACTCCAACTGCCTTTACATTTTTACTATCTGGCAACGATATCAAATAACACTACCAAACTGAATAAATTTTAATTTGTTTGTGTCAAAGTGGCTACAAATTTGAAACCAAGTTCCCAATCTGATGACATTACGATTTTTTTGGTAGCAGCATCAACTGTAAATCCAGTCAAAGTTGCGGTTCCACCAAATCCGCCTACTGTTGCAGCATCACCAAAGGTAAAGTCATTAGCAGCAATATTATTTGCAATGATAGTAGCCCCAGGAGCGGCATAAGCTACTCCTAATGCTCGACCAAACTCATACCATCCGCCAATGACATCAGAAATTTGATAGGTGTTAGCACCCATTTTTTTGATATAGACATATTTAATATTGGTATATTGTGGGCCTGTTAGCATCGTACCTGCACTATTAGTTCTTACAATTGTGGAAGTATATACTCCTTCAATATTAGTAACCATATCCCCATTACATGGAGGGATAGTAACAGTTCTGAATGTTGCTCCAGGGATATTATCAACATTTATTGCCACATAACTAATGTCATATACATCGGCGCCGTCTATTTGAGTAGAGCCAAAATATCTAGGCGTAATAGTAACTGCAGGAGTCACTGGCACTCCATTTTCAGAGGCATTCACACCGGGATCAGAATAACTGGTTGTACCACAAGGTAAAGTAACATTAGAACTACCAATGAGTTCTATTTTAGGTAGGAATGTCTCTTTTGATGGATCAATTCCTGGATCATTCTCGCAGCTAGCCAAAAAGAGTGCTCCTAAAATTATAATTAGATTAAATGTCTTCATTTTTAATAAATTTTATGTTAATTAATTGTCCCAAAAAACACGATCTGTCAAAGTTCTCTGATCAGGTGCAGACTGATTAAGCGACATTTCTGTCTGTGGGAATAGCCAAATAGAAGGATGGATACCATCTCCAAGTACTGACTGAGTTGGCTTTTTAAAGATACCAGTTACTGGATCGTGGAACATTGGATTGTCAGGTGTGTTAAATCTTCTTGATTCTATCCAAGATTCATCTTCTTGCGTTCCATTCATTGAAATCCATTTTTGTGTTCCAATGGCAATCAATTTATCCTTCAGTGAACCATCAAAATTAAGTGATGAAGCATAAGTAGCTCCATCAGCAAGACCCAAGAAATCAAAGTTAGAAGAAACGGCACTTTCAAAGGCAGAACCGGCATCATCAGCTGTTCCAAATCTAGCCGCTGCTTCAGCTCTTAAGAACCAAATTTCCCATGGAGACATAAGTACCACACCATTAGCAGCACCATATGCAACAGAACCTCCTACGCTATAATTTGCCTTACTGTTTGTAAATGGCTCATCATCTATTGAGCCTTGAGCGATACCTACGTATGTACTTGAAGCTACAGATTTATTATAGAATGAGGCTAATCTCGGATCACTTGATTCTATAAGTGGTAATAATGCACTATTACTTGCAATATAAAACAAGCCTAAACTTCTTTCGAAAGATGCATACATAGGATTTTCAGATCCAGAAATTCCTGCAAATGGTACCATTGCCATATCAGACATATTAGAAACAAAATTTCCACCAGCTACTAGAGCTTTAACTTCAGCAGACACATCTTTTACGTTTACTTGTCTCATCAAGATTTTCAATTTCAATGAGTTAGCAAATTTCGTCCATTTGTCTACATCTCCTTTGTACACAAAATCTTCATTGCCAACTTCGCCATTAGCAGATAATAATACCAAACCATCATCAATCATGGGAATAAGTGCATTGTAAACAGCTTGCCCATCGTCGTATTTTGGAGCAAAATTTCCTGTAGTAGCGCCTGAAAGTCCTTCTGTGAAGGGAATAGTTCCAAAATGGTCTACCAATAACTGAAAAGAATAAGCCTTCATGATTTTAGCGATACCTGCGTGAACTTTTGCATCAGAATTTTCAACAAATGTAAAATCAGAGAGTGCACCTGAATACATTCTAGCCCAGCCATTGTCATAATCCGTACCGTCGGAGACATACCTTTCAATATTTCCAATAGCTACGCCAGGACCCCAAGTCCAATATTGCGCCCACAAAGCAGATCTGACGTTGTATTGTGCATCTATTACATAACCCAAATAACCTTGAGCACTTGATAAAACTTCTTGAGGCTTGGCTGAAGGAGATTTATTCGGATCGATATTTAAGTCGCTAAGTTCATCTGAACAAGACATAAACATACCGAACGTAAATATTAATATTATATATTTTTTTAAATTCATCATTTCTATATTTTTAAAGTTTAATTAAAATACGATGCCTAATTTCACACCAAAACTTCTGGCAGGAGGTGTTTGAGTTGTTTCAACACCTGTAGCATTACCAGTCAAAGATGGGCCATTGATTTCAGGATCCGCATATGTATTCTCACCTGGCAACCAGAACTTAAGGTTACTAGCAAATATATCAATATTTAATTGAGAGATTGGTGTTTTGGAAATCATACTCTTAGGGAATGAATAACCAAAAGTAAGTTCTCTCAATTTCACAAAACTTGCATCTATCAAAAGACTATTTCCACCATAATACACATCACTTACTGCATAAAGTTCTTGAGCTGTAACTTCAGTAGTATTAGGAGCATACGTTCCATCTTCCAATTTTACTACTGAATTAGGAATCACAAATGGTTCTCTATTACCTTCGAGTGTAGTAAGTGCTGTACCATTGAATTCAGATTGGTTTTTAGTTATAGACAAGAAAGTTCCACCACTTCTAATATCCAATAGACCACCAAGTCTAAATCCTTTATAAGTGAAATTCGTACCAAAGCTTGCCAAAAACTTAGGTTGATAAGAACCAAGATACTTTTCGTCAGTCGTTAGAATAGGAATACCGGCATCATCAACGACCATTTTCCCATCTACCATTTCTGGTACAGTACTTCTGAATGTACCATAAGGTAATCCTTCTTTGGCAACGATAGATATAGAACCATTTGTATATGGACCACCTACTACAAGCTCGTCTTGCGCATCTGTTATTTTAACTACTTTGTTTATGTTTTTAGCATAAGTACCGAAAATATTCCAACTAAAGTCTGTTGTCTGTATTGGGGTAAATCTGATCCCTAATTCATGACCCTTATTTGTCATCTCACCAATATTAGAAGATGTCAATGAATATCCTGTAGAAGCAGGAAGGTTGACAGTGATAATTTGGTTGGAGTGTACATTGCTATAGTAAGTATATTCCACATTCAATCTATTATCCCAAAATCCTATATCTGTACCAATTTCAAATGAAGTGGTCAATTCTGGCTTTAAGTTGGGATTTCCGATTTGGTCATTAACAGAGAAACCTGGTTGACCATTCAAAGGGAAGAAAATGTCGTGATTATTTCCAAAAGTCTGAATAGTTGGATTACCATCAAATGTAGAAGCCAGCAAAAATAAAGCTGCATCTTTACCTGTTGTACCATAAGAACCTCTGAATTTCCAGAAACTTACAGCGCCATGCTGATCAAATTCTAAGAAATCAGATAAAATAGCAGATGCTGCCAAAGCCTGATAAAAGAAACTATTGTTTCCAGCTGGTAATGTAGAAGACCAGTCATTTCTAGCAGAGTACTCCAAAAATGCTTTGTTCTGATAGCCAATTTTTGCTGAACCTAGTACACCAAAAATTCTATATTTACTTGAATTCTCAGAAGTCCTAGGAGATTGAATACTATTATTAAAATTATACCAACCTGGTACTACTAATCCCCCTACAGATTCTCCAGTAATACTCTGGGTTCTTCTGTCGAACATATTATAACCACCTGTCAACTCCAATGCAAAATCATCATTAAGTTGATTTGTATAATTACCAATTAAACTTACGTCAGTATTGGTATTTTTAATACTAGTTTTACCATATTCACCAACCGATTTAAATCTTCCGCCCCTAGTAGTTTGCTCTAAATCATCAACCCAAACTATATGGTCAGAATATGCAAAAACTGGTACATAAGTCTCTGTCAATCCACTTATTGAATTAATACCAACCCTACCTAATAGGTTGAAATTTTTAAATAAATTATACTTTAATCCTACGTTCGTAAGTAAGTTATCGAAATTACCTTGATTACGAAATTCATTAAGAATGTAGTAAGGATTGGTACTATATGAACCATAATATCCATCAAATCCATGATAAGGATTTTTGTAATCTCTCAATTCATTGTAAGGAATATTTATCGGAGCCTGAATGGCATTTGCATAAGCATTTTGACCATCAAAAGGACGATATCCTTCTTGAGCTGTATTAATAGCTGACTTAGAGAAATTCACACCAAAATCTGCCGTTAATTTCTTGGATAAAACACTACTTGCTTTTAAATTAATGGTATTTCTTTTGTATGAAGTACCATCCATAATTCCTTCTTGGTTTAAATTACCATAGGAAGCATAAT
>JBBRJL010000114.1:0-7438 GCA_038219375.1 Chitinophagales bacterium
TTTTATTCCATTAAAAGTAAAAATACCCAACAAAAAAACTAATAAAATTTGTACTCGAACCATATTATCTTTGATACTAATAAATTTAAACTCAATTTTTAATTGAAAACAGAATAGGCTCATTTTCTACAGGTTGTATTAATGAACGCCATGATGGCCAGTTATAAACTTTATGGCAAATTGCTATAAATACTACTGACGCACCCACAAATGCTACCGTCATCAAAGACGGATTAATCTCAGTCGTAATGAACAAACTGTCTGTTTGCAATACACTACCTTCATAAGTAAATAACGTAGCACCAAATATATTTGTTGCAGCATGAACTCCCAAAGCCAATTCTAACCCATCATCCCACACCGTAATAATTGCCAAAAAAAGTCCAGCAATGACGTAATATATCTGCATAGTCCAAAATCCATACTTAGCTACTTCAGGATTAGACCCATGTACAAATCCAAATAAAATACTCGATAATAATATAGGTAGCCACTTATTTTTGCTAAAAAATGCAATGCCTTGCATGAGGTAGCCCCTGAAAAACAACTCTTCAAAACTTGTCTGTACAGGAAGGAATATCAATGAAATTAGTAATAAGGGTATAAAGTTTGATGCATCAAACCTGAATATATAAGTTTCTGGTGCCATAGCATAACTTGTTAACTCCATAATCAATGAAAGCAACATCCATAATCCAAATCCGAAAAAAATCTTTTTGAAGTTGACTTCCGGAAAAGGTGTAATCATATCTTGCATATTTTTTTTGTGCAATCTTGTCACTACTAGCCACAGACCAACAATTGCAAATACAAAAATTGATATTAATAAGACGAAGCCGACATTTTTGTCAATTCCGAAAAGACCAAAGTCCATCGTTTTTTCAAATTCTTTGACTTCATCACTTCCAATATTTGGATTTTGATTCATACTTACCAATTGCGCAATGGTCAATGGTATAGAACCTGCAATATAAAAGGTAGCAATAACTAAAACCCCTAAAAGATACCTCCACCAATCATTCAATCCTTTAAATCCCGAGCTTAAAAACATTATGTCCATTATTTTGCGCCAAATATACTGTAATTATTTAATTTACATCAAAATTATAAACTTAAATAACATGAGTTTAATAGTCTAATGGAGCAATGCATAGTCAGAATTTTAAAGTAAATCTTAATTTTTTTCAAAATTATCACTTAGGATTTAGTGTATTTTGCCTTATTTTGGATGTGGAATATAAATAAGAACACCTCAGATTTGCGAAAAGTAGTAACCAAATATGAAAAAAATGATTTATAGTCATATATTTGTGCTGAAATAGAAATCAATGAAGAATAGAGATAATATAGTTGCGATTTTGATAATGATGGCCGTTGGTGCATTTGCCCGTTTAGTACCGCATATGCCTAATTTTACACCTACTGAAGGTTTGGCTATTTTTGGTGCGGCATATTTTGCTAAAAAATATTGGGCAGTGATTACAACTGTGGTCATGCTTTATTTGTCAGACTTAGTCATTAACAATACTTTGGCTAGACCTTTTTTTACGGAGCAAGATGGGTTTATTTGGTTTTCGCCTTACATGATTTTTAATTTATTGGCGATAATTCTGACCGTTGTGGTGACTAAAAATATGCTAAGGAAGGTCAGTACGATTTCAGTATATGGATCAGTTTTGGTTTCGTCTGTATTGTTTTTTTTAGTTACAAATTTTGGCGCTTGGGCAGAAGGTACTATCCTTTATACACGAGATTTTAATGGATTGATGATGGCGTATGTAGCTGGAAGACCATTTTTTTATACATCATTGATTAGTAGTTTACTTTTTACAACTATATTGTTTGGGAGCTATGAAATTTTTAAATCTATTGCAACAAAAAGACAAAAAACAGTCCAAGCCTGATCAGGAATTGCTCCTTACACTGACTAGTAAACCATTTGACGAGACCGATTATTATCTTGAAAACGGATATGTAGTCTTCACAGAAAATTACCATAAACGTCGAGGTTATTGTTGTGGTAGTGGATGCAGGCACTGTCCGTTTCAAAAGGAATGATTTTAAAGAAAAATAGGACTAAATAGTCTAATTTTACCGAAATTAGACTATAAAGCAAAGATTTTACAAAATAATTACGGTTAAATATAACTTTATTCGAATATAATATTAATTTCGTATTCTAATATTTCTAACACATGCCAAGATTAGTTGCTTTTTTTGCTTTTATAGCTTTTATTTGTATTAATCAAAAGTTGCTTGCTCAACAGAAATCTAATGCAGATACTCAAATCGCTTCGGTTTTTTACATAGGAGAAAATGAAAAAGGTTATGAAAAACTTGTTCAAAGCTATGATGAGTTATTATTTACAGTTTGTGACAATAATATGGATCAGGCATTTGAATATTGGTCCGTATTACTAAAAGATATAGAAGAATATGCATCTAAATCCAATCTAGATCTTAAAGGTGTAAAGCTTTGGCTCAATGTATTTTGGGCAAAGAATGGTAAAATCGATTATATTGTCTTTTACCCTAAACCAAACTCAAAAAATCTAGATTATGACACTGTTCAAAATATATTGAAAAGGTTCGTAGATGTATATCAGTCACCTATCAAATACTCAACTAAGTTTTCTCATTATGGAAGTGCGGCATTTCCTGTTTTCAGCAAATCTATAATAGGTACAGAAAAATAACATATGAGGCTTTTTGCTTATTTGTTAATTTTCGTTTCTTGTTTTTCTTGTAATGATGAAGAACTGGTTCCTGAGTATCAAGAAGTAAACATGTTTACGTCTGACATATTATATGATATAGATATCGATAAGAATGGACATATTACCATCGCAGGTGGTTATGTATGGAATCGAGGGTTTATGATTGAAACTGATGTAGCATTTGCTTCGGTAAAAAGAGATACCATATCAAACAAGGCATTGTTTTGTTTGCTTAGGTCATATGAAGATCTTCTTCTGACAGTTGGCACAGATGGTTACATATTCGTAAAAGAGTCTAGTCAAGATCCTTGGGTTTTTCATCGAAGCAGTCATTGGGATATACTTAATAACATCATACAAACGGAGACAGGTTATCTAGCTTCGGGTGGAAAATCCTTCGGGACTGGTTATGTTTATCATATAAATCATGACTTCCAAATAGATACAGTCATTTATTTCAAACATCAGCTCTCTGAAGTAAAGGTAATATCTGCCAGCAAATTAATTTCAATAGGGTGGGGTAATATTCAGAGGTCAGATGATAATGGCTTTTCTTGGCGAGTGCTTCCAAACGAAGGAGACTTTTATGCTTCAGTAATATTTACAAGCGAACTACATGGTATCATCATAGGTTATAATGGTACTTTACTTGAATCCAATGATGGTGGCAATACATGGCAAAATAGCAGTGCGAATATTTCAGGTAATGGCTTCAATTCTTTCAGAAAGCTAGTCAAGATAGACGATGGACCAATTTTTATAACAGGCAATCAAGGCAAACTCTGGAAAAGCGATGATAATGGTAATTCTTGGCATTATTATAAAATGAACTCAAAATCAGACATTTATGACATAGCCCGTGCTCCTGATGGCGATTTTATAGCAATAGGAAGCAATGGCTTTTTAGCTAAATTACGATTTTAAAAGTTAACTATTGTTTGATAAACTTTCCTTTCCATATTTTATCACCACTTTGGGCATGATATATATACAATCCATAAGATAATGATTGAATATCCAATGTTGTCAAAATGTGTTGACCATCTATTTTTTGTCTGAAAACTAATCTACCACTCACATCATAAATATAAATATTTTCAATGGATTTACTTGTATTTTCTAAGTGGAAAGTGATTAAATCATTTGCTGGATTTGGAAATATTCTGAGATCTTCTTTCCCAATATTATCCGATGTAGAAGAAATCAATCCTAATGCCGTATTAACAGCAATCAATGCATTGACGCGACCGTAACCATAAAGAGCGTTTGGTATCTGTTGTCCAGGAAAGTCGCCACAATCAACATCAGATGTCAACGGGAAAGCACTTGCTTCTATGATATCTTCGATTAAATCTACGTTTCCCGCCAAGGCAGGATTGGCAGAAATCATAAGACCAACTAAACCTGCCACATGCGGTCCAGCCATGCTTGTACCACTGAAACCAGCGAAATTACCACCACGTATAACTGAGCGAACATTAACACCCGGTGCTGAAACATTAGGTTTTAATCTGAAACTACTATCAATTACGACGGGTCCACGACTACTGAATCCTGCCAAATTATCATCAATATTGGTTGCTCCTACTGAAAATGAAGATTCAAAATATGCAGGTGGCCCAACTACACTTCCGCACCCATCACCACCTGAATTGCCTGCCGAAACAACTACTACAATACCCGAAGCCTTTAGATTGTTGACAATATCTTCCATCAATCCAATGTTGGATGGATTACAGCCTTCTTCTTCGGAGCAAAACCATGAATTATTGATCACATGTGGTGATTTACTAGGATCGGCGTTATTCTCGTCAAGATCATAAGGGGCAAGAAACCACTCAAAACACTCCATATAAGTTGATGGTTGTCCCCATCCGCGATCCATGTTTCTACATGCGATCCATTTTGCTTCTGGAGCTACCCCGATGCTGTTTTCATCGTCTTCGCCTAACATTGTTCCCATCGTATGGGTTCCGTGGTTGTTGTCATCACAAGGTATTTTTGTAGCGTATCCGCATGGATTTAACAAGGTATCTGGAAAATTTGGACTATTTGATTTTATAGCGTCATGCCAGTGATAGTTGTGGTCTACAGATGTACTGTCTATATATCCCTTATATTTGGTTTTAAGTGGACTCAGATCCCAATCATATCCTGTATCTTGACCCGCTATGATAACGCCTTGGCCTCGAAAACCTAAAAGCCAAACACTATCGGCCTTTATTTTTTTGATGCCCCATTCAGGTTCTACATTTCGAACCGATGCATTGCCTTTTTCTATCTTGTAGTCCAGCATCCTAAATGGTGCATTGTCTATTATTTTTGCTACATCATCTCGTTTAGCAAGGAGTATCATGGTGGCTTTGTCACTACTGACTTTTATAGCATTTGTCACATAAAACGACTGATATAAAAGATTTTTTTGTTTTAAAATAGATATTATTGGACTTTGGGTAGTCCTAGCATGAGTTAATAAACTATGGTAGACATAGGACGCTTTTTCGTTTTTTGATTCGAAAGGAAGTGCGCTTTGAAATGTTTTTCTGTTTTTAAGCAAAATGACATATTCAGCCTTATCCTTTTGTTCAAATTTTTCAATTAACGAGTGGTCAATTTTTCTAAGGTATTCATTGGTTGCAAACAAAGAAGTGAAACTTGATATTGATAAGTGCAAAAAGATGATAAAACGAGCCATTATATTTAAATTTATTAGCGTATTAATTATGATACAAATATAAGGAAAGCTAATGTATTGATTGAACCAAAACAACATTTATCTCAAAAATAAGTTAAAGAAAATTGAAAAACATTTCAAACTTCAGGATTTAGTTTGAATTTATCTTATTTTTGCGGCTTAAAATATAAATTCCAGTGAAGAAAGGCACAGCAGTTATTCTTACCATAATATTAGTTTTGATCATTGATCAGGCATTGAAGATTTATACAAAAACTAATATACTTTATGGTGACGGTTTTGATATGCTAGGATTATCATGGGCTAAGATACACTTTATTGAGAATGATGGGATGGCTTTTGGTCTAAGTTTTGGAGGTATTACAGGTAAATATATCTTAAGTATTTTTAGGATTATTATGGCATTTTTTCTCCTCTATATCCTTAAAAACCTTCTTGAACAGAACGAAACATATGGACTTATTATAAGTTTTGGTTTGATAATAGCAGGGGCGGTCGGCAATATTATTGATTGTGCTTTTTATGGTGTGATATTTTCAGAATCATTTTTCCACGGTGGTTTAGCTACAATGTTCCCGAGCGAAGGAGGTTATGGTAATTTTTTGACGGGTAAGGTAGTCGATATGTTATACTTTCCTATAGTAGACACAGTACTGCCTGATTGGTTACCAATATGGGGAGGCGAACGATTCGAGTTTTTCAGACCTGTATTTAATATTGCAGATTCAGCTATAACGGTAGGTGTGGCATCAATTCTACTTTTCCACAGAAGATTTTTTAATGCTAATGAAAAAAGTAAAACGACAGAGGAGTCAACAATTTCAGAAGGTTTACAATAATATCGTTGGATCTGATGTAGATCTTTAGATTGTGTAGTAAAATTGGTTTAGGCTTTGATCTCATTTTGGTATTGAAAACTTATCTATTTAGTTGTAATGACAAAAATGAGCCTTATGTAAAAAAAAAAATATTGGAAATAAAATAAATTACCCAGCTGTATACAAGTAATAAAATAAAATACTACATTTGACTAATTTTGAATGAATGGCACATGGAAAAGGTAGAAGAACACAAATACTCATTACTCAAAGAAATCTGGGGATATACATCATTTAGGACGGATCAAAGTAAGATTATTGATTCCGTGCTAGACGGTAAAGATAATTTAGTTATTATGCCGACCGGTGGAGGTAAATCACTTTGCTTTCAGTTGCCGGCATTGATGCTTCCTGGATTGACTGTAGTCGTTTCGCCTCTGATTGCACTGATGAATGATCAAGTACAAGCACTGAAATTATCTGGTGTCAATGTAGCAACTATACATTCCAACTTGTCCGCTGCTGAACTTGCTAAGGTTGAAGACCAGCTTACTAAGGGTGAAATCAAACTGCTGTACATCTCTCCTGAGCGAATCAATTCAACGGGATTTACATCTTTTTTACAAAGGCTCAATGTGTGTTTATTTGCCATTGACGAAGCACATTGTGTATCCGTATGGGGCAATGATTTCAGACCTGATTATGTACTTCTTAATAAAATAAGAGATCATTTTTCGCACGTACCCTTTATCGCACTTACAGCTACAGCTGATGACGCCACTCAAAAAGACATTTGCAATCAGTTACATCTGAATGCCCCGGAAGTATATGTATCAAGTTTTGAACGAAAAAATATTACTACAGAAGCAAGACCGGCAGAGCAGAAATTCAGGCAGATCGTCGAGTTTCTATTGAAAGTAAAAAGTCAATCTGGGATTATATATTGCTTAAGTAGGAAAGAAACAGAAAAAATGTCACTCAAGCTCCGTCAAAATGGATTCAATTGTGACTTTTACCATGCTGGTATGGAACCCAATGATCGAAAGCGTGTGCAGCAGGAATTTCAAGATGATAAATTGCAATTTATATGTGCTACCATAGCTTTTGGGATGGGCATCGACAAGAGTAATATCAGGTGGATCATCCATCATGCAATGCCCAAAAACTTAGAGGGATATTATCAGGAAATAGGTAGGGCAGGTCGAGAT
>JBBRJL010000115.1:0-7413 GCA_038219375.1 Chitinophagales bacterium
GGTTTGAAACATCTAATCATAATCTAGGTTCCGGATCATATTTAAGTGAACTAGATAGACATTGTATTTGAGATTACGACTTCAATGGAGCCACAATTCAGGGCTACGCCCCTTGAGTATCTGGTGTTACTTTTTATTACAAAGGTGTCAGAGCAAGGCTCCTTACTTACGTAATGAATTTTTCAAGTTACCAAAGTAGAATTAATCAAAAAAAGCCACCAATCCCTAAAGATTAATGGCCTATTTTGTATCTACTATTGGTATTACCTACCTTTTTATCTTATGATGGTGATAGACCCTGATTTTATGATATTGGTTAGTTTGCCACATATGTCCACATCTGCTTGGATGGTGTAAAAGTAGACTCCTTGGTCTAGCGATTTGCTACGTCCATCCCACATCGTATTTTTGCCACGATGTACCATTCTGCCTGCACGATCTACTACGGTAAAGGATTTAATAGTGCTACCTTGAAATTCGGTTTTTTCAAGATTTATCACATCATTTATATCATCAAAATTAGGGCTGATGATATTGGGAAGTACAAAAGATGGCGCTCTGTCTGTAGCGAAAACCGTAGATGTTGCCATCACCGTCTCACAACCATTAGAAATTTCTGCATTGATTTGTCCAGCGGCAAATACTTGAATGGTTGCGCTATTTTGGCCATTGCTCCATGAGATTTGAAGGTCATCGGTATCATAATTTTCTGCCACGATCTGTAGTGCAGCATATCCTTTGAAACAAGTAAGGTCTTCTGTCAATAATTGAAATTTGACCTTTTCTTTTTCTTTTATTTCTAGTCTGAGTGTTTCTTCACAACCCAAAACATCTTTGATTTTGAGTTCGTAATTGCCTGTGTTCAGATTCTCAATATTGTCATTATTCAGCGTTACAGCCTGACTATTAAGCGTGTAGGTAAATAGTCCTTGTGATAACATGTCTAACCTGATATTGCCATCTGACTTGCCAGGACAATTTCCATCCACATCTAGTACATAGTCAAATCGCTGTCCAAACTGAAGATCATATGTCGTCGTATCTATACACCCTGCTGCGTTTTGGACGGTTACAAAAAGTGTGGTATCGTTATAAAAAGTTTGGTTTAATAAGTCAAATGAATATCCTGAACAAACCACAAATTTCTGGAAAGTATGTTTAGTTTCAGGTGCAGTAACAACGGCAGTTCCAGAAGTAGTAGTACAACCATTAAAAACATTTACTACATAAGTTCCCGCTGATTGTACCGAAATTTCACTGCTGCTTTGACCATTGCTCCATGCTATGACGACATCATTTTCATCATAATTCAAGACATTGACTTGGAGTAAGGCATTATCTTCTGTGCACGTAAGGTCACTAGAAAGGACTTCGATAATTGCTTCTGCCTTGTCTATGATGGTAAGTTCTTGAGTGGCAATACATCCCATCTGATCAGTAAGAGATAATGTGTAAGTACCTGAAGATATACCATTTATGAAACCTGATTGTACATTAGTAGGCACGCCATTTAAGTGATAAGCATAAGTATTCGGATTGTCTATAGTAACATTGATGAAGGCATTACTCTCGCCGGGACAACTCTGAGATTGGCTTGTGGAAAACAAAATAGGTGGGCTAAATTTAACTTCATGGGTTGTTTTTTCTACACATCCTGCACTGTTTAGTGTTTCTATTATGAATGTAGTATCGTTAAGAAAAACTTGGCCACCCAAATTAAATGCTTGTCCGAAACATACCTCGTGGTTTTTGTTAAATAAAAATTCTGGACAATCGTAACCTATCAATAATGAGACAGCAACCGTATCATCGCACGTTATAATTTTGGCAAGTAAACTATCTAACAATACTTTTGCACCATTCGGTAAGGTAGATTCGTCAATTATTGGGAAATGACTACCTGCAGGTACATCTTGCATCGTACCATTTCCATTAATATCTGTAGTCGTGGTAAATCCAGTGATTGTCACCGTAATATTAGGCATTAAAGTATCTCCTGCATCTACGATATTATTTTCATTCACATCGGAATAGACTTGAATATTGATCACACCTACCGGCTGATTGAGGGTGAGTGTCAAAGGTTCTGAAGTATTTTTACATCCGTTTTGGCCAGTTAAAACCAATTGATAGGTGGCACTTTCTGATAGGATGATGTAAGGGATGTTGCCATTTTCAGCAGGTGATATTTCTACACCATTTTTTTGCCATTGATATTGATTGACATTAGCTATCGTAGGGAAACACAAAGTATCAGGTGCACATCTTTCAAAACATCCTGAAGGTACCAAGGTCACATCAGGTCCCGACACTACTTCGATGGTGTTACTTAAGGCTGTACAGCCATTAATATCCTGAGCTTGGACAAAATATTTGCCCGGCAAGCTGGTCGTGATTTGAATGTCTGTAGCACTATTATTCCAGAGGTATTTGATGCCATTGGTTGGATTCGAGATGGAAAGGTTGTGCTCAATACCTGCACACAATATACCTGATTGTTGCGCCTGAATTAGTAAGCTATCTGGACGACCATTTACGGTGACTTCGACAGTGTCTAGGGTGTTTTTGCATCCTGTGGTTACATCTGTAAGTTCTATGTAAAAAATATGCACTCCAGCGAGAAGGGTATTGCTATTTGCTTCTGTAAAAGAAAGTTGATTGGATACATTATTATTCTGCCATCGATAGGTGAGATCCGTGGACACGGGTACAAAAATTTTGAAATCTTGGCCTTGACAAAATGATATTTTATGGTCAAAATAAGTGGTTTCTGCCTCTCCATCTGTTACTATAGAGGTAAGGTAAGACTTTGGTTTAGGATTGACTTGAATTACTTTATCATCAGGTGTGTACCTACAGCCAAATACATCAGTAACGGTCACCAAAAAAATGCCTGACGATACAATATTAATAGCATCCGTAGTTTCTTCATTACTCCATTTCCACGATACGCCATTTACAGGCGCGGTTAGGACAGTAGATGATCCTTGACAGATCTGATCGCCAGGATTGGTGGCAATGCTTCCTGCGAGTGTGTTGTTTTTTATGTCAATGGTCGTATTTACAGACGCACTACATCCATAAACAGACGTGATCAATGCATTAACATTAAAGAGTCCTGCATTTTCAAATCGGTGATAACCATTTAGTACACTTTGGATATTGTTTGCGCCAGATGTAGGGTCTCCATATGTCCAGTCGATGGTGAAAAGATTGGTATAATTGTCTACTTTAAAATTGGTGGTTTCATTTTCACAAGTGGCATCTAGGGCAAGAATTCCTGCTGTGGGTTGTGGACGCAAAGTAAAGGTTCGGCTGATTTCTGATATACAGGTACCGTCAGAAATGATCAATTTGACCGTGTAACTACCTTCTGCATCATAGATATGGACAGGATTGGCTAGTGCTGAAGTATTGGCTGCGCCACTTAATGGATCACCAAAATCCCATGACCATGAAATGATATTGATATCTGGAATGTGGGTACTCAAGTCTGTGAAAACGATAGCATCACCTCTACAACCATTTGTGATTTCAAAATCTGCCTTAATCGGTATAGTAATCACTTGGGCTTGTCTTTTAACACAAGTACTGCCGGGATTTGCAGAATCATCTACTTTGGCATAATGAACTACTTTGTAAAAGCCGGGATTGCTAAATTCGTGGTTGATAATAGCTCCACTACCATAATTGTTTGACGACGAATTATCATCAAAAATCCATTTTTCGCTACCCGCTATGATGTTTGTTGCTGTACTGCTAAATGTATAACTATTGCAATCTGATGCCGAATAATCAAACCCTACATTGCCTATTGAAGAAGTACAAGCACTACCTCCACCTCCACCGGTAGTATCTGGCGGAGTAGTTGGATCACATAAGTCTATGATAGAAAGTGTATTGGATATGTTGGTGCACCCTAAGTTATCAGTAACCTTTACTTTATAATGACCAATGTCTGAAGATGGAATTTTTGAGGTTGTCAAACCAAGCGGTAAGTCGTTTTTGAACCATTCAAATACGTATCCTTCTTTTGAATTTGAAGCGTATAGTGTAGGGAAAGTCGCCGAGGGGAGACAAACAAATTTGCTTTGTGGTGTGGATACATGAACTTTTGGTGTAGGAAACGCTACTATGGTAAAATTTGATTTTCCTATACAACCTTTATCATCCATCACTTCAACGACGTAAGTTCCTGCCGAAATAGATGGAGTAGGAGAGGACGCTAAGTATGTACTATCATCATTGATCCATTGATAAGTTGTAAAAGATTGGGTAGTATTGACAGCTATAGTTGATTCTTGGCAAATGGCTACAGGATAATTTACTAATGGAATAGGTAGCGCGTGTACTAGTACACTTTTTGTGTAAATACCTGCGCAAGTTCTGACAGTGACGCTATGTGTGCCTGTTTTGCTCCATGATAGATTCAGCTCATTACCTTCTTGTGAGATGATGGTAGCTGCATCTTTTGGCGTGATTTCCCATTCATATTTTAGTGATTCGTACAAGGTGGCTCTTAGATTATATTCACCGTAAAGACATGACTCGTCCGTACCCAAAAACGTGATAGATGATATGATTTTTGCTTCCAATGCGACTGCCGAAGACGGACAGTATGCCGCTGACAAGTCTGTTTGTGTCAACAAGATTTGGTATGGTCCATTGCTTTGCCAAGTGACTATGATGTTGTCACCTTTGGTAGTGGTCACCGTTGATCCATCGATGATTTCCCATTGGTAACTAGCTTCGGGAAGATTAGCTATCGCTTCATACAGATATTGATTCCCTTTACAAATAGCTTTTTCGCCTTTTATTCCAGCTGGCAATTTGCTTTTCGGGAGAACAGTGATTTGTTTGGTTAATGTGCTTTTGCAACGTGTCGGAGAGGAAGTTGTGATAATAACTTTTGAAATACCGTTGGGTATTGCGTATTGGATATTTGCCACATTATTTTCTGTATATAATAGGACATTATTCTCATCCCTAACTTCCCAGTTTTCTATGATGACGGGTATGTTTTGGTCATTGGTAGTTTGTGCAGTAAGTAGATCGCCGCTGCATATTTGGGTTTCATTGGTGGTGAGTTTATAGGGAGATTTTAGGGCGACAGAAAGCTCATCTGATCCACCACATCTGAGATAACAATTGTCATAGCTAACTTTTACTGATCCTTGGTCGCCTGATAACCACGAAACTATGATCGTATTTGATCCTTGTCCTGCGGTGATACTACCACCAGTCACTGTCCATTGATAGTCTGTGGCATTATATTTTTGAATGCTGTATATTTCGTTTGAACCTTTACAAGCGATGGTTTGACCTGTGATATTTGCATTTTCTGAAATAATGGGAATATCAAAAACTGCTTTTTTAGGACAAAGGTCAAAGTTGCATGAAGATACCTCGAGTTCTATGATACCTAATGGTCCTGCTCCCCAATCTATGGTCACAAAATTATCACTATCGCCACCACCGCCTTTTATGGTTCCATCGCCTATCACTTTCCAGAAAAATTGTCCACAATCTGCATCAGTAGTGTAAGTCATTTCTGTGTTTTCGCAGATGGTAGATTTACAATCTATGACGGGTAAGTAGCTATCTTTTATGATTATTTCTTTGGTAATGCTAGCTTGACATCCGCATGCAGTGATAATAGTAAGTAAAACCTGATAAGTACCCGGTTTGTCATAAGAAATAGTAGGCGTGATGTCAGAAGATATAATGCCATTGCCAAAATCCCATTCATATTTGATTCCTTCGAGATTCAATGGTGTGAGTTCTACAGATTCTCCCACGCAAAAGTCAAATCCAGGAATAAGGAAATCTATTTCTGCTTCATTTGATATTTCTACACAAAGAAACCCTGTTGAATAACAAACTAAACCTTGTTCTTGTGTAGTAAGATTGATACTACCAAAACCAGAATTACCCCAAGTGACAGTGATTTCACCCCTTGCTTCATCCACAAAATAAGAAGTAGCTCCGACAACATCTACCCCGAGTACTTGAAGCGGATTTGGGTACAAAAAACCGTAGGTAATCGTCGCTCCTGAGCAAGCTTTTTCGCATTCGTCTTGTGGATTTATTTGTTGACAAGTTAGACTATCTTTTTGATAGATATTCATAGGGAGTTCATTCTGCACAGATACAAGTAAAGTATCTTTAGATAGACTAAATAAGTTAGTTAATTTGATTAAATAGTTACCTTCACATTGATAGCATACCCAAAAGGTGGAATTCTGATTGTTAATTTGATATTCAGCACATTCGCTTCCATCTGTAGAATCTAAATAAAAAACTTCTAGCCGATAAAAAGAAAGTTTACCATATGAATAATTATAACAACCAATACATACTTCAGTCGGTCCTGAAATGAAAGTACTATCTTGCGCATTTAAGTTTGCAATGTTGCCTAAAAGATAGATAACAAAAGAAAGGAAAAAAGTCTTCATAATGTCTGATTGATTAAAAATGTCAAAGTAATACTAATAAGACTCTATAAATAGTAGATTCGCTCCCTTGGGTGGGGAAAATTATTTATTTTAGAACATTTCGGCTTCTTAAATTGTAGTAAAAATGTTTGTTTTATTTGTGCTCTTGAATATCTGTAATTCTGGTATTAGATGAGAATTGTTTCTAGAGAAGACTTATTATTAACTGAAGTTTCGGAGAATATTCTTAATGAATATATTGGAATTTTGGTACTTCATTCAAACGTTAGTATTTGAAATCGGGCATAGTATATTGATAATAACTTTCTTTTCTTTTGTATTAACCCAAAAGAAACATTAGCCGCGGCGGACAAGGCTGTTTCCTTTTCTAAACGCAAAAACTTAAAAAAATAGCTAAACCGAAAAAACTCGCCTTTTGATTTCGTGCATCGTATGATGTATTTGTGGCACTTCGTTCATTTTTTCTCTTGTTAATTTTAGGTTTTGGCTCTAACAGTTTTCGCTTCATAATGCTATTTTGTAAAGTTTTGTCTAAAAATGAAAATGCCAGTCCGTGGTAACTCAAGTATCCACTAATATTTACGCCTGCCGTATTTTATACTTTGCGCTAAGTGAGGATGCAATGAAAAAAAGGAAGGAAGTAAAGAGACAGGACAAGTTTTGTTGGTGATCGTGGTAGCCATAATGCCAGAAATGAATCGTACATATTTTTCAGAAATCACTGCATACCAGTTTGGTGAACTGATGTCAATGTAGTTGTTTTCTTTTATGTGTGGTCCGGTATCTTCAAATAATGCCCAGTATCTTGCATTGGCACAAGCGGTGATGATGAGTTCGGGATAGTAATTGATCGTCAACTGTTTTTCTATGTTAAATGCAGGGATTTCAGACCAAAACCAAGATTCGACAAATGGCATTTTACTATGCGCAGTGTTGCGGTAAGTATTGCTAATATCTT
>JBBRJL010000116.1:0-7265 GCA_038219375.1 Chitinophagales bacterium
TTTACTTTTTCTTCGCTAAAATCCTTTTGAGATGTACACATGGTTTAATGTATTTGCCTTTGTCTGTCCTGTAGTTTTATTTGGACAATCCGACACTACTACGTATGAAGATACTTATCCTGAGCCGCTGCCTGAACGTGGTCGAGTCCAGGCGAGTCATAATAATCGACAGATGCCCAAAGTGTTCCAACTATTTTCAGCAGGTGAGATAGACTATATTTCGGGCGGAATGTTGCGCTCAAGTGCTAGACTCGCGGAGATAAATATTGGTGACCCCGAGCGCTTCTACATTCCACTTTATATCATGGCAGGAGCGACTACCAATCCCACAGAAGAAGGATATAGTGTCAATACCTTAAGTGCAGCAGATATTCTGAATAACTATGGAGGTATGTTTAGTATCGGTATCCATGGTAGTAGAAAAATAAAGACCATTAGCAAAACCACAAAGTTGGACATCATCTATCAGGTCGCCACCAAATCCATGAGCGGTATTGCATTAGAATTGGACGAGACTGTTTCTTTATTTTCAAAAATAGTCGTCGCAGGTATGGGCATTGATTCCAAGGCTTGGAAAATAGACCAACTTCCTAGTGATGGTCGGGCTTGGCTCATAGCATATTTTTCTTATTCCATGAATGATAAAGAAGAAATGCAAAAGATATTCGGCTGTAGATCAGCGCACCGGTTTGCAGGCGGAAACATAGAATGCGGCATAGATATCAAAGATTTCATAGCGGTAAAACTAGGTTACCACAAGTATTTAAACAATCAGCATATTAGTGCATTTCAGCATGGATTTTATGTCTTTTCAGCAGATTTTACCTTGGGAAGTCCATAAGATGGCTAAAGCGAGATATTTTTATTCTAATATTCCTTACTTTTGTGAAATGATATCCAAAACCATTTTCTCGGAGTTATTAGAGCGGAACCGACATTTGAGCTTACCACTACTCATAGATAAAAAAAACTTGATCACTGTCATACTAATAATGTTGTGTTCTTTTTCTTTATTGGCACAAAATCAAAATAAACGTAACCAAGTTACACATAATAATAAACTTACCTTCCATTACGATCCTAGTATTCCTTTTGACTCCATCATTCCCAAGGGATTTACCATTCGTGAGAAACAAAGTTTTAAAGGATCTGATTTTTATATTATCCAAGACTCTGCCAAACGATTTGGTCTCATAAATCATAAAGGAACTTCTATCTTTTCACCCGCAAAATCACAAAATTTCAAAGCTGTTGACGATAAAATATGGCTTGCTGTCAAAAACGGAATTTATAGTT
Source organism: Chitinophagales bacterium (assembly GCA_038219375.1). GTDB lineage: Bacteria > Bacteroidota > Bacteroidia > Chitinophagales > Saprospiraceae > OLB9. Next base: position 1,297 of record JBBRJL010000116.1, read on the forward strand.
TGTACGATGATACATTTAATCGACTTACCACCAAAAACTATGTAAAAATAGAGAAACTTGATACACGATACTTGATAGCCAATCTTCCGGGAACTATAAATATCGATATCTTTACAACGGATGGAAACTTAGTTTCTACTGGAAAATTTAGTGATTTATTCAGAAACGAAGGATTAGGATACGCTGTCTATGATACCCAAAGTAAGGTTTCTTGTACGACGGACACCATACTGAATATAGATAAATGTTTGCCTTTTGTAGAAATATTAGCCATTAGAAATCATCCGGCACTATTTATAGCGAGAAAATCAGAGTTGTATGGCTTAGTAAATGAACAAAGTCAAGAAATCATTCCTATGAATTATAAAAAAATAGTCCATATCAAAGACTTGGATCTTTTGGAACTAGAGCACAATTATTTCAACTTTGATTTAGCCGATTTGGATGGAAATATCATTTATAAATCTTTCCCTGGATTCTATAATTTTAGAAAAATTACACCCGATTTATTCCACGCAAAAGCCGAAGACGATCACCTTATCTATAACAAAACCAACAAAAAAATCATTAAAATCACACACCCTGGATATCTTCGTATGGATAAAGACTTGCTAGAAAGTCGAAATTTGCTAACATTTGTCCATAACGAACTTACTCAATTTTATGATCTGCTCACAGGTCAAAAGCGTGAATAGATAATGATACTTTGTAGGTACTTCGCAACGTCACCTTTATACCAAATAGAATATGATGAATGTCATGTCTCAATATATAAGTGATATTAAAAATTGAACTACTTTAGCGGCATTAAAAGCAGAAAATAATGGCCAGTTTTAGAGTACGACCAAAGTTCGAAATGACAACATCCAAGACTATGGAAGAAATCATCACGTTAGTAAAAGAGAAGTTAAAAATCAATACCCATCATCTTCACGGACAAGCTATGCAGGACCATATCACGATAAGGGTCAATAAATCACATCGCCATTATTGGTCTCCACAACTGAGCATACTCATGTATCGCGAACCCGAAGATACTACGACAAGAGTTATTGGTGTTTACGGACCTATGCCGAATGTGTGGACCTTGTTTGCCATCGTTTATTTGGCGGTAGGTATACTTATCGTTTTCATTGCCATCATTGGATTTTCTCAGCAGGCGTTAGGCCATGATGCTTCGATTTTGTATGGCTTGCCTTTGCTTGCGGCTGTTGCTATCGGCATGTATATTTTTAGCCAGATGGGACAAAAACTAGGCGCTGCACAGACGTACGCCATCCACTATTTTTTTGGAGAAGCTATAAGTGAAGACGTACCTGAAGTGTAAGCTTGATAAGCTTAGCGTTCCCGCTAAGCTTGGATTAGTCAATGCGTCCTCGCATTGTCTCTAGCTAAGTGTGATATTTAGTTAATGAATTCTCTCATTGTTTCCAGCAAAGTTTATTTAGTCAATGCGTCCTAGTGTTTATTTATTGTGGGCTTGTATTAGGGCTTCTTACTATCCATTAAATTTTAAAAAAGAACCGCTGCTTCTTAAAATCTGCAAATAAAGCTAATATATTTTTGCTTCTTTTCGTTTTATCAGTTATCTTTGATCAAAATTTTAAAAGTTATAGTATGAAATTAGTCCATTTTTCCATCGTCTTAGCCTTATTATTGCTAACCAATATTTTGGCAGGTCAAAATAATGTCAGTCCTATATTTGATCAATGCAAAGGTGTCGAACCATCTGCAATCAATAATTGTAATAAACAGGAGATGTTACATTTTATCAATCAAGAAATATTGTTAACTTTTGGTGGTGTAAAAAAGACTAACCCAATGAATGTTATAGTACTGGGCTTTGATGTAAAAAAAGACGGGAAAATACTAAATATAACTTTAAAGGAAAGAACACCGTCGATGATGTTTCTAACAAGTGCACAGTTGAATATTGATGTCAAAAAGATACCAAACTTCATCGGCAATAGTGATTTGAGTATTTCTTATATTTTTACTAAAACCCAATCAGATAGCCAAGATTTAAAACTAGTAACTATTTCGCCCATGCAAGTAGAGATATTCAAAGTCGTAGAAAAAATGCCTAGATTTCCTGGATGTGAGTTTGACAATGATTATAATGGTTGTTCAAACAAAAAGCTTGACAAGTACATCAATAAAAATATTGTTTATCCTGAAGAAGCTATAAATAATAAAGTAGAAGGTACAGTAATCATTGAGTTTGTTGTCACTGAAGAAGGCCTTGTTACAGATGCTAAAGTAAAAAAAGATATAGGGTTTGGATGTGGTCAAGCGGCCATCGATGTGATTGAGTCTATGAATTTTATGCCAGAAAGATGGATTTCAGGTGCTCAAAGAACTAGGTTAGTTAATGTATTGATTACAAAACCGATTGAATTTAAACTAGATAAAAAACATAAGAACAAAGATTGATTTTTAATTTCATCGTCATTGCTTTCTTACAAATCTAACACTAAAAGCTCGAATTAACGCTAGATTAACGAAAAAGTAAGCTGAACGCCACAAGGATAAGCTTAGCGTCCTCGCTAAGCTTAAATTAGTAAAAGTGTCTCGCTTTTTATAAGGTTTTAATGGCATTACTCACAAAGCGAGCCTTGCGAAGAAGCAAGCTGAACACCACAAAGATAAGCTTAGCGTCCTCGCTAAGCTTGGGTTAGTAAAAGCGTCCCGCTTTTCTTCTTTATCAACCTTAATCTAAGTCTTAACCTTACTTCACTGCTTCCACAAATTCTGGACTATCAGGCTTGATTCCCGATGCAAAAAAGTGTGTAAGTTTGCCTTCTTCGTCGATCAGATATTTACAGAAGTTCCAACTTGGTACGTCGCTATTCCAGCCATTTTGGTCAGGACTAGTTAGGAATTTATAAATTGGGCTTTGATTGTCTCCTTTTACATCCACTTTATCAAACATTTGGAAAGTGACCCCATAGTTTTTTTGGCAAAACGCACCTATTTCTTCTGCACTTCCAGGTTCTTGTGACATAAACTGATTACATGGAAAGCCCAAAACGACAAACTTATCTTTATTCTTTTCGTAATATGCCTGCCAATCTGCGTACTGTGGTGTATATCCACATTTTGATGCCGTATTTAAGACAATGATTTTTTTGCCTTTGTACTGATCCATAGAGATAGAATCTCCATCAATTGAAACTGCTTTGAGTGTATGAAACGACTTAGAATCTGTATTTATCATTTTTGAATTTGATTGTGAACTAACTTTATTGGAATTAAGGCAACTTATGAACCATGCAGGAATACTTAGGAGGATAGCTATTAATATTTTTGGATGCATTATATTTGCCTTAAGTTTGGTTGTTTAAAAATCGATTAACATTCATTTATTAAAATTGTTTTTGGCTAAGTTGGCAAATGGTTTAATAAATAAACCTAGAAAAGCTTAATATTTGCAGATGAAAAGACAGTCAGTTGTAAAATTTTAAACAATTATAGTCGTTTTAATATTGTTAATTATATTTTTGCACCCACAATCGCTAAATCTATGCAGTTTTTATATCCCTATTTTCTTTGGGCACTCACGGCTTTAGCCATTCCGGTGATTATACATCTTTTTTACTTCCGAAGGTTCAAGAGGGTTTATTTTACCAATGTACGTTTTCTTAAAGAAATAAAAGAAGAAACATCCAATCGGAACAAACTCAAGAATCTGCTTGTACTTCTAGCACGTTGTTTGGCTTTAGCAGCATTGGTTTTTGCTTTTGCGCAACCATTTATCCCAACCGGTGATTCGGTCAAAACTGGCGTAAATACGATATCTGTTTTTGTAGACAACTCATTCAGCATGACTGCAAATAGGCAAGATGTGCCATTATTGGATTATGCAAAAGAAAGGGCAAGGTCTATTATTAGTGCGTACAGCGAAGAAGACAAATTTCAGATACTAACACATGATTTTGAAGGAAGGCATCAAAGATTACTTAGCAGAGAAGATGCGCTTAGCTATATTGATGATATCAAGGTCACACCCACTGTGCAAACTTTAGAACGTGTCGTTAATAGACAATCTCAGCTATTAAGTTCGTCTTCAACGAATAGGATTAGTTATATTTTATCAGATTTTCAAAAATCTATTAGTGACTTAGGCATTGTACAAGATACAAGTATGGAGATCAATCTTTTGCCAATTCAGACTACACAACAAAAGAACATATCTGTAGATAGTGTTTGGTTTGATGGTCCGATTCCTGTGCTGAACCAAAACAATAAGTTGGTAGTACGAATCAAGAATAATAGTGGAGAGGATGCAGAACAAATAAAATTATCGTACAAAAGTGATGGTCAAGACAAACCAATAGGCATACGTGATATTCCGGCCAATAGTTATATTACTGATACCGTAGTAGTGACAGTCAAAAAATCAGGATGGCAGCAAGCCGTTGTAAATGTATCTGATTACCCTGTACAATTTGATGATAATTATTACATTGCTTTTTCTGTACCTGATACTATCAAAGCACTATTTATCAACGAAAGTGGGCCAAATAAATACATGGACGCACTATTCAAAGGTGTTAGTTATTTTTCATTGTCAAATCAAAGTATCAATCAACTACAATACCAACAATTTGTCAATTATGACCTGATCATTCTTAACGATTTGAAGTCAATATCTTCGGGCCTATCTTCGGAGTTGTCACAATACATGAAAAATGGTGGCAAAGTCTTAATATTTCCAGGGAGTACGGCTGATATCGCAAATTATAACAGCTTCCTTTCAGTTTCTGGGGCACGTGGTTTTACAGCTTTAAATAAGACTAAAAAGGAAGTTTCATCTATTAATACTGAAGAGTTTATTTTTTCTGATGTCTACATCAATACCAAAAGTAATCTCAAATTGCCAGTAACCACCTTATCTTTTGATCAGTCGGGCAACCAATCCGGCTTGGAGGAGAAATTACTCATATATAGAGATGGGAGTTCATATCTTAGCAAATATAGGGTAGGGGACGGACAACTTTTCGTATGTGCAGGTCCTTTGGATGCTGATGTCAATGATTTGGTTTTTAACGCAGAAATTTTTGTACCCTTAATCTACAAAATGGCTATTTCAACCACAAAACAGAAAAGTCTGTCCTATGCCATCACTAATAATATAGTCATAGAAACGGAAAATAAAAGAAAAACAGGTGACTTTGTGTACAAATTGACAGGAGCTGACGAATTTATTCCAGGGCAAATACCAAATGGTAATAAAATTAATCTTGACCTTAATAATCAAATACGTGAAGCAGGATTTTACGATTTGAAATTGGATGAAGAAACAGTAGGTCAATATGCATTCAACTACGATAGACGTGAGTCTGACCTTAATATGTTTTCAGAATCAGAGTTGGAAGTTATTAATCCTTCTAACCCTAAAATCAAAGTTATTTCGTCTGCGCTGCAGGCAAATATATCAGGCACCATAAGTGAAAAAGATAAAGGTATTGTGTTGTGGAAATGGTTTCTCATAGCTGCCCTAATCTTTTTAGCCGTTGAATCATTACTTTTAAGATTTCTCAAAAACTAAATCGCCATGACTGTTCTTATTAAAGATGTTACCATTTTACACCAAGGATCTAAGTATCACCTTCAGGTATTGGATGTTTTTATTAAAGATGGTAAAATAGAAAAAATTGGTAAAAACATAAAACTTTCAAACACAGAAGTCATCAAAGGCAACGATCTTTATTGCTGTATTGGTTTATGTGATATTGGTACACATACAGGCGAACCTGGAAACGAACATAGAGAGACTATAGATTCGCTCACAAAAGCTGCATTGGCAGGAGGATATACGACTTTGGCAGTTTTTCCTAATAATAAACCTGTCACACAATCAAAAGCTGACATAAAATATCTAAAGGGTCATCCTGATAGAAATGGGGTAGAAATTCTTCCCATAGGCGCTTTGAGTAAAGACACTAAAGGTATAGATATTGCTGAGT